>NZ_JACYFG010000022.1 GCF_014803405.1 Pelagicoccus enzymogenes | reverse complement strand
CACCTTTAATTCTGGTTCTCAGTGTGTTTTTAGCCGTAATACCAGCAGCGATTTGCGAGAGGTCAATAATCGGCAAGTGGACGTACCACGTGGATCAGGGAGAAGGTATCGAAGTGAAGGGGTTCATCGTCTACGAAATGGATAAGTCTTTTTACGAGGAAATGACACTCACCAAAAATGGCGAAGTAATGGATTTATTGAGAATGAAAGGAACATGGTTTGTGGACGGTTTAGACTTAACTACTAAATTCACCTCTCCCGACAGACCAGATGGAGCCGAAATAAAAAACGAATACACGATTATTGAAATAAATGAAGAGCACATGAGATATGTAGACAAAGAACGTCCTCGAGCCGAGTATAAGCAATATCGATCAACAAAATAGAGCCAACCAGACGTAGCAGGCAACGTGCGCAAGCGCACGCCGCCTGTACTCGACGTTAGGAGCAAATGAATGGAACCAAATCAAAGCAAATCTCCGATGTGCCCGTCATGCTCTAAGGCATTGTTATCTCGAACTGCGACGAGATGCTCTTGGTGCGGATCTGTCATTCCAGACGAACTACGTTTCACCGACGAAGAAATCGAAAGAGCTGAAGAGGAATTAAAGAAATCAAGCGAAGCAATCGACAGAAAAGAAAACGAAAGAAAGATTCGTGACGGCAAAAGATCGATGATTGAAACAGCTTTCGAATTAACCATCGGAACCATTATAAACTTAATCAAAAAATCCTAACCAGACGTGGCATACAATTCCGGCAGCTTCGCCGCCTCCATCGTATGCACTTGGCGTTCAGCAAAAATGAGGAAGAAAAACACAAACTCCGAATGGTCAAAAGATCTAGCGGGTCCTCTGATGCTTTCTTTCTTTGGAGCCACATTTCTTCTTCTAGGGAAGAATCCACTTGTGGGATACTGGCTAATGGGGTTTGGCATTTTCTTCTTTTGGAAAGTCAGGAAGGAAATAACCAAACTAAAAATTGCCGAAGGAATTGTTTTTCTCGGAGGATACCTTCTCTTCGTAGCCTTAGCCACATTTACGCTTCCAGAGCTAGGAAGATACCCGTCAGAAAGAGAAGATTCTTACCCCATCTTCGTTGCTGCATTTGCGTTTGCATCCTTTGGGTATGCACTCCGAAATATAATTATAAAAAAGCTTAACAAGGCGTGCCAGGCAACGAGCGCAAGCGCTCGTCGCCTGCACTTGTCGTTCGGTAATTAAAAAATGGGCACTTACCACACACTTGTAAACCTGACTAAAAAGGAAACCCTCAGCTTCGCAAAGGTCTCCGGAATGAAAGCAAGAGAGATCACTGGAAATCCAGCATCCTCAGCGATGGTGACGTGGTACATGCTCAAGAACTCCGGCGATAGAATTGGATTTATGCCAGACGACGGAACGAATCCGTTTGTGGACGTCGACCCAATCGAAATCCAAGACTTCGAAGAAAAAGAAGAAGAAATAATAGACGAGTTACTGAGAGAAGGGATTCTAGTGGATTGTGGATCCACCTACCTAGATGATGACGATCCTTCGATATTTAGCCGTGACCTGAGAAATGGTTGGATGCCAGAAGATCTTCTAGTACCAAAGAATCAGACCGAACAAGGCAGAGCTCACAATGTCGGCAAACGACCGCCCCTTTCATAACGACCCCATGAAAATCAGCATCAACAGACTTGGAACCTCAGTCGAAGCCGACATCGTGAGTCTTTGACGTTAGGGAGAAAATGAAACTCAACAATCACGAACAAGAAGTAATCGCCCTATGCGTCATAGTGGAAGCACTCGACAATACGGTTAACCACTCTCTCTTGGACGTTCGTCCAGACAAAGAAACCCCGAACGAAGTCTTTGTCTACTTTCACGACTACATTCATCGCGATTTGTTCTTAATTCGAACTTTAGATATTACCAAAGAAAAGGTTTCAAAGAACCTACTAGGCATCGAAGGCTCGTGCATAGACGCACTACACTCTATTTGCCAGCAGCCATCTTTCTCGAAATACGATAGTATTAACAACTTGAGACTATCAGTTGAAAGAATCAAAGACTGGTTGAATAAATCTAAGACTGTAAAATTGTGGCTCCCCTCCTTAAACATTGATGCCTCCATCGAAGTCACCCGATTGGAATTGCTAACGATCTCAGGAAATACATCGAAACATAACATCTCTAGACTCACTGGAGTATGTTCACAAATTCACAAGATACTCGATAGGAACGGCTACAAATCTGATTTTGAATCAATGCCATTTGCACTAGAGGATTTCGAAGAGCACCTAAACGGAAACTACTTTATTTACTATGGAACCCAATTATCAGAATTACTGAATAACCTTAGGTGGGGAATACAGGACTACCTCCTCCCATTGTTCCGAGAAAACCATAAGATCAGCCATCAAGAGAGTGGCGACTATCACTTTACCTATCCAAATGAAATCAACGATAAATTAGCAAAAGAATGGTTCTGGCGACTACTCAACTTAGTCAGAAGAAAGCCTTACTTTGAAAAGTTCAGGAGTTCTCGCTACCTAAACGAAGAGAGCTCACTAGAAACAAAAAGATAGACCCTAACCAGACGGTCGATACAACTCCGGCAAGCGCTCCGCGCTTGCCTCCGCGTATCACCTCGACGTTGACCAATAAAAATAGATGAGCCCCGAAATAATGAACCTACTATCCGCAGTTGTCGGTGGCTTGATCGCTGGCGTATTCAGCATACTAGCGACCGTCGTTACTCTTAATCACCAAAAGAAAAAACGAAAGACCGAAGAGGAAGACCTCATTTTCGGATTGCTCCAAGCGATCTACGACGAAGTCGATACTTTATGGAGTCGCTTTCGAGATACATCTGGCTCTTACATAGGAAATTTAGAACCTGGATCTGCATTTCTCTTTCTAGTCCCCATATCTCAGGACTATTTTATCGTTTATAAAAACAACGCCCACCTAATCGGAAAAATAAAAGACAACGATTTAAGAAAAGCGATAGTAAGCACATACACTAAAGGCAGCGGTCTCATCGATAGCTTGAGAATGAACAATCTGATGGTCGAAAACGTTGAGCATTGGCACCAAATGTTTTTACAGACCAAAGATGAAACACATCAAAGTATTATGAATACGCATATTCAACAGTGTGCAGCCTACGCTTCCAAAATCTCAGAGTCATACAATGATTTAAAAACAGAAACTGAAGGACTATTGAGACGACTACAACAAAAGGGAGTTACTTACCTAAAATAGGCCAACAAGGCGCCGCAGACAACGAGCGCAAGCGCTCGTCGTCTGAGCTTGGCGTTAGTGCGCCAGGCGAAGCATGGCGCTTCTTATATGATGAAAGTTCATATGTATACAAAACCTAGCCAGTAGTAACTACCGAGTGTTGCGGGCATGTCAGCTAAGTCAGAAAGAATGGGATACATAGCGATGGTCCTTTCCGGCGCGGAAAGGTGCCGGATGGCGAAACGGCATGCGCGAAGCGTACACAGGGAAGGACGCAGGCCGCAGGGGAGTCGCAGCCCCCTAAAGCAATTTAGCCCCGTAATGAGTGTTCTAGATGCGGACGGCGACGGTGTTAACGTGACCGGAAGCCAGCATCGGCGGGATCGCGATGGCGAGATCCCGTCGGGTCCGTCGGGGTTCGAAGCTGTGGCATGCGCCCAGAGAAGCGAACATGAACCTGGGAGACCTGCCCGCCTCTCCGCAAGGAGTAGGCTGTATCAACTAACCGGAGACACGGCCGATGGGCATTAAGAGGCAGGAGTCAGACCCGTCCGTAGTACTCGGAGACGGTAGGGCCGATCGCGCGTCCGAGCCTGTCGCCGAAGGCGGCGAGGGCATGGGGAAGGGACGGGCTGGGCGGTTAACCGAGCATTGCTCCCACGCGGCGGGCGCTCCTCGGACTACGGCGCCTATCCAAGCGCCTTCAGGAACATCCAGACCGCCATAGCCATCATCATGAGGTTCTCGGTGAGGGAGACGAAGCCGAGCGGCACCTTGCTCCCTCCGCCAACGCAGGCGCAGTTCAGGTCGCGTTTTTCCAAGTAGACTGCCTTGAATACGGATATGGCTCCCACAGAGCTGAGGAGAAGGACCAGCGGCGCCACGAATAGGGACGCGATGTGGCCGATCATCAAGGCGCCAGCGCCGGCTTCGACGAAGGCGTAAAGCGAGGCGTAGGGGACGAATCGTTGGGCGATCAGGTCGTATTGCACGAAACCGGTAGCGAAGGACTTAAGGTCTTGCAGCTTGAGGATGCCGAGCACGCACATGCTGAAGGCGACGAATTTTTCGAGGAGTCCGATCCAGGAAAAGGGGCCGACCGCTGCGCATGCAGTAACGGCAGCCATCGCGAAGCTTACCGAGAAGACGGCGACGATAGGTTGGTAGGTTTTTCCTTCCGAAGGGTCGGGCCCCTTGCCTAGGTACTCGCGGAGGTCGTCGTAGCCGCCGAGCCGCTCGCCTTCGATGTAGATTTGCGGGGTTTCGCTGACGCCCTGTTCCTCCTTGTATGCTTGGTTGGCTTCTTCGCTTTCGAGGTGGCGGTCTTCGATTTCGAAGCCGGCTCGGCGGAGCAGATCCAGAGCTTTGATGCCCCAGGGGCACAGGTGCTTGGGAGTTACCATTCGGTAGATTGTGGCTTTTTTGCTCATGGTGATCAGCGGTTGCAACTTGCAAGGTCGGCGGCTTTCGAAATGCAAGCGGCCGAAGGGCAAGTCGTTCTCAGTGCAGTTCGAGCATAGAACCGCACAGGCTGCGCCATCCGGCTGGAGCCCTTTTCTCGAACGGTTCTATTTCGAGATGCCAGCTACTTTGAACGAAAATTCGTAGGGCTCACCTGCAACGAAAACGACGAGGGTGAGCGGCTCGCCGGCTGCTATGGGTTCGGCGCGGAACTTTACCAGGCCGGTGTGGCTCTCGCCGGGATTGAGCTGGTGGATGGTGAGCAGGTCCTCGAGGTCTTGCTTGAGGCGGATCGACGACTGGCGGCGTGCGGAAGCTTTGTTCGCGGCTTTGGCGGCGGTCATTTGGGCGATGGTCTGGCTATTGTCGCGAATGGCGTCGGTTCGTTGGACGGAACTGGTTTGCATGGCGGTCGCGGCTTGGCTGGCGTTGTACTCTTCCGCTTCGCGATCCATAACTTTATTCACGAGCTCAGTGTATTCTTCCAATGAATACGATGAGATTTTCGTATCGCCCGATGTCAGAATGATGCCAGAGGCCGTCAGGAACAGGTAGTCGTCGCCTTGGTTCTCGACCGTTATGGAGAAGCTTGGCAGTTCGTCCAATTTGCGGGAGAAGTGGGGAGTCAGCAGCTCGACCGAAACTCGATGCTCTTTTTCCAGGACCAAGACATCTGGATTTTCTCCTAGTGGCTGGGAACCGCTGGGGCTGATGGCGAATTGGGTGCTTTCGCAGCCGGCGAGAATTATCGCGCACGCGACGAGGCAGATTTGTAGGGTTCGGATCATATTGGGGATGGGGTTGGATGTTTTTGTCATGACCTAGGTAGGTCATGCGCTTTTCATCCCTGCGATCCGACAGCGATTTGGGAAAAGTAGGACTCTTTAAGGCGTAGCTCACGCCTCCTGCAGCAGTTTTGCGGGACGGCGAGCGTGGTGGTGGATGTGCTTGAAGTTGGAGATGAGGTCCGACTCCAGGCGAAAGAGCTCCATGCGCTCGGGGTCGCGTCCGACTAGGCTGCTGCGCAGGTCGTTTTCCGCGTCGTCAGCCAGCTTTCGAAAGCCTGCTTTGCTGGCCAGGAGCTTTTCGACGTCAGAGGGATCGCTCTTGGTGGTCACCAGCAAGGACAGCCGCAGGTCTTGCAGCAAGGCTTGGTGGAGCTCGCTCAAGGTGCGTCGCGTATTGTCGCCTATGGGGTGGCCTGCTTCGAGGCGGTCGTAACCGAGCGGGAGGACATGGGAGTCGAGCAGGTCGCCGATGTTTTCCCAGCTGTTGACCAATGCGATGGTCTGGTTGATGGCGTGTTGGTCTTGGGGGCCGAGTTTTGCGGATTGGATACGAGCGAGGTAGTTGAGGATGGCGGTCTGCAGTTCGTCCAATTCGTCGTCGCGGCTCGCAAGCTCGCGCAGGTCGGAGAGGTCTCCCTCTAGAGCGGCGTGCGGGATGTCTTCCGCCATGGATACGGCTAGCGTGGCGAGTCGGCCGCATTCGAGGCGCACCCGGTCGATGGCGAGAGAAGGCGTTTCCAGGTAGAGGGGGTCGAGGTAAAGAGGCTTTCCGGCGGAGCTGGTTTTCTTGGCCCGGTCCGGGGCGACCGCGGTTGCCAAGCGGGCGAGGGGACCGGTGAAGGCGAGGAAGAGGAGCAGGTTTATGAGATTGAAAAGGGTGTGGGCAACCGCCACGTCGCGGCCGATGGTGCTATCCTGCAGCACGGTCTCCGCCACGAAGCGGCTGAGCGATGCGAGCTCAGGGATGAAAGCGAACCATATCGCTACCCCTAGCAGGTTGAAGACGATGTGGATGAAGACGATGCGCCAAGCTGCGGCAGGGCGTCCGATGGCTGCGAAGAGTGCGGTGATGCAGGTCCCTATGTTTGCTCCGAAGGCGATGGATATGGCGGCTTCGAGGGATATGAGGTTTTGGTTTGCGAAGATGATAGCCAAGCCGATGGTGGCTGCTGAGCTTTGTACTACTGCGGTGAATACGAGTCCGATGGCCACGCCCCAGAGCGGGCTTTCGATGGCTTGCATCGCCTCGAGGAACGGCTCGTAGCCGCGCAGCGGCCGGGTGGCGTCACCCATGAGTTGCATGCCGAAGAAGATGGCGCCGAGACCCAGGAGCAAGGTGCCGACTTGGGCGAGCCGCTCGCGCGACTTGAGGAAGGATATGGAAAGGCCGACCGCCATGAGGATGGCGCCTGCCTCGGAAATTTTGAAGGCGATGATTTGGGCCGTCACGGTGGAGCCTACGTTGGCTCCGAGGATCACCCCTACGCTTTGGGCGACCGAAATGAGACCGGCCGAGGAAAAGCCGACGAGCAGGACCGTGGTGACCGATGAGGACTGCACTGCGGCGGTGATGGCGGCTCCAGTTGCAGCGGCGGCGAATCGGTTTCGCGTAAAGGATGCCAGCAGGTCTTTCAGGCGTGATCCCGCGATGTGGGTGAGGGCTTGGGTCATGAACCCCATGCCCAGAATGAAGATCGCAAGTCCGCCAACCAAGGACAGCGTGATCGAGAAAAAGGGCGGAGTATCCATTTGCGGGATAATGGATTAGGCAGGGTGCCTTGTGAAGTTGGAAATGGTGCGCGGCGGTGGCCGCCAACCTGGGTAATAGATTTTGGCCGTGACTCCTATCGCGTCGGTCGCGTCGCGAGGCGAAGCGCCCTGCGAGCCCTAAGAATCTCGGTTGGCGTAGAGTTGCTTCATGGCATGGTAGGCGGCGCGCGGGTTGCGATCGACGTCTACGATGCCCCACCATTCTTCGTTGAATTCAAGGTCGGGATAGGGGCCGCCTCCGGGGGCGATGCCGCCGATGTCGTGCTCATCGGGCGAACCCTTGCCGTCTTTCCACCATTCGTCGCTAAATTCGAACAAGGCTCCGCCGAGGAGTGGACCGTTGCCGCGAGATGCGTAGCTGCCCATGATGAGTTGAGTGAGCCGCGTAACGGCGCGTGCTTGCGCATCGGGTGCGTAGCGTCCGTCTCCTTGCCGGTTGTCGATGGCGTCAGCTCCGTATTCGCCGAGGTACATCGGCTTGTCGCTAAGCTTCTGCCATCGCTCGAAGACGTCGTCGAAACTGTCTGAGCGGTAGATGTTAAGACCCCATAGGTCGACGTCGAAGCGTTGCTCGACTTCCTTACTGGGGAGCTCTCCATAGTTCAAGGCGATGGGGAGCCTGCTGTTCGTCGATTCGATAATCGTGATGACATTTTGGATACGTTGGGCGGCTTGCTCGAAATTTCCTTGGGGATTGTACAGATGGTTGTAGTTCCACTCGTTCCCGATTTCCCAGAATAGGCTGGTAGGGTGGTTTTCCAGGGTAGCCAAGGTGACGGCTATTTGATCGTCGGAGATTTCATGGAAATTGAAGATTGGGACAATGACCCTGAGGCCGTAGGCCTCGATCAGGTCAAGAACCGCCTGGTCAGTGATTGGAGAGTAGGGGCGCAGCGTGTTGAAGCCAGCGGCTGCAATCAGCTTCAGGTCGCGCTCGACAAACGACAAATCGTAGGCGACGCCTCCGGTACGGTAGGCCAAGCCTTCCGGGTGGCGCTGTCCCTTCGGTATGGGGTTCCAGCAGATTCCTTTTATGTCGAACGGTTTGCCTTCGACTAGGAGGACTCCCTGCTGGATGGCAACGCGAGGCTGCCCGGCAACCTCTTCGGTGGGCGCGGTTTGCTCCTGGCAGCCAGACACTGCGAGCGAAACGAGCAAGAGAAGCGAGATCAGGATATAGGTCGGGGAATTCATAAGCCTCGCTTACAAGAGTTGCACTAGAGTGCACCTTAGTCAAGGAGCGAATGAAGGATGATACGAGGGGCGTTTCTGGTGGAGGCGTACTTTTGCTTCGTTGTAAGGTACTCGAAGAGGCAACCGCTGGGTCGGCGGTCGCCCCACTGATTTCCATTCTGCCCGCTGGGACAGCGGGCCCTACCTTTATCGCGTGACGAGCGTGCTCCCACAGTTTGATTGGCTTATCGCGGCGCGAGGCCACTTTCTACGGGATCCTGCAAGGGAATCGCGACCAAGGTCGCTCCTACTATTGGTAGACTTCGCCGCCGCTTTCGCGGAACTGCTTGGACTTTTCCTCCATGCCGGCCGCGAGGGCTTCGTCAGGCGTTTCCATACCTTGCTCTTCGGCGTACTTGCGCACGTCGTCGGTGATCTTCATGGAGCAGAAGTTGGGTCCGCACATGGAGCAGAAGTGAGCGGTCTTGGCAGCGTCTTGCGGCAGGGTTTCGTCGTGGAACTTCATCGCAGTCTCTGGATCGAGGCTGAGCGCGAATTGGTCTTCCCAACGGAATTCGAAACGAGCCTTGGAGAGGGCGTTGTCGCGGTACTGGGCCGCGGGGTGGCCCTTGGCGAGGTCGGCGGCGTGGGCGGCGATCTTGTAGGTGATGACTCCATACTTCACGTCGTCCTTGTTGGGCAGGCCAAGGTGTTCCTTGGGCGTGACGTAGCAGAGCATGGCGCAGCCGTACCAGCCGATCATGGCGGCGCCGATGCCGGAGGTGATGTGGTCGTAGCCGGGAGCCACGTCGGTGGTAAGCGGGCCGAGCGTGTAGAAGGGGGCTTCGTGGCACCACTCGAGCTGCTTCTCCATGTTCTCCTGAATCATGTGCATAGGTACGTGGCCGGGGCCTTCGTTCATGACTTGGCAGCCCTTGGCCCAAGCGCGCTTGGTGAGGTCGCCTTGTACCTCGAGCTCGGCGAACTGCGGGTAGTCGTTGGCGTCGGCGATGGAGCCGGGACGGAGGCCGTCGCCGATGGAGAAGGAAACGTCGTAGGCGGCGCAGATGTCGCAGATATCGTCCCAATGCGTGTAGAGGAAGTTTTCCTTGTGGTGGCTGAGGCACCACTTGGCCATGATGGAACCGCCGCGGGAGACGATGCCGGTCATGCGCTGGGCGGTTTGCGGGATGAAGCGCAGGAGGACGCCGGCGTGGATGGTGAAGTAGTCGACGCCTTGCTCGCATTGCTCGATGAGGGTGTCGCGGTAGATTTCCCAGGTGAGGTCCTCGGCCTTGCCGTTGACCTTTTCGAGGGCTTGGTAGATGGGCACGGTGCCGATGGGCACGGGGGAGTTGCGCAGGATCCACTCGCGGGTTTGGTGGATGTTCTTGCCGGTGGAGAGGTCCATCACGGTGTCGCCGCCCCACTTGGTGGCCCAGCGCATCTTTTCGACTTCCTCTTCGATGGAGGAGGCGATGGCGGAGTTGCCGATGTTGGCGTTGATCTTCACGAGGAAGTTGCGGCCGATGATCATGGGCTCCAGCTCGGTGTGGTTGACGTTGGCTGGAATGATGGCGCGTCCGCGGGCGACCTCGTCGCGTACGAACTCGGGGGTGATTTCGTCGGGGATATTGGCGCCCCATGGGTTGCCCGGATGCTGCTTGAGCAGGGAGTTGCGCGGGGCGTTGGCGTTCATCTTGAGCGACTCCTTGGCGTTTTGCAGCTTGGCGTTCTCGCGGATGGCGACGAACTCCATTTCCGGAGTAATGATCCCTTGGCGGGCGTAGTGCAGCTGGGTGACGGGCGTGCCCTTGCTGGCCCGGAGGGGCTTTCTCTGGGAGTTGTCGAAACGCTTGAGCTTGCCGGATTCTTCGGCCTTGGAGCGGTGCACGTCGGAGAGGTAGCCGTCGTCGGCGGCCTTGAGCTCGCGGCCTTGGTACTCCTCGACGTCGCCGCGCTCGAGGATCCATTGGCGGCGGATTTCGGGCAGGCCCTTTTCCACGTCGCGGTGGTAGTCGGGGTCGCCCCAGGGGCCGGAGCAGTCGTAGACGCGCACGGGCCCGTTGGGCTCGGTGGAGCCGTCGGGCTTGCGGGTGTCGTTGAGCGTAATCTCGCGCATGGGGACGCGGATGTCGTCGCGGGAACCGGCGATGTAGATGCGGCGGGAGTTCGGGAGGGGCTCGAAGGTCGAGGAGGCGTTGTTTTGTGTGTCTGACATGGTTTCGAAAAGAATGAGCGGTTGAAGTCTCAGGCCATGTCAGAGAGGGGAGGCGCTCCGCTTGAACGGAGGAGACATTCCCTTCGACGGCATGACCCGTATCAGGTTCGAAGGGTATGGGAAGCGCACGTCTTCCTGTCTCGGCCCCACGCGTGGGACTCCCCTATGTTTAAGAAGCTGGAAGGCTGAGGGATGGAGGATGAGAGGGGAAGGGAATTTTTTGGGAAAAGGAGTTCGGGGTCGCTGTTTGAACGTCCGGAAGAGGTGGGCTGGCCGTTCCGCGGGCGGCTGGATTGGATATGATGGGGATGGATGTGAAGTCGCCTTTTGCAGCGCGGACGACGTGGCAGTCGTCCCTCCAGACGCGAAAAAGCCCCGCAGCTGCTGGGCTGGCGGGGCTTGGAAAAGCGTTACGGGGTGTCGGCTAGTTGGTGACGGTGATGGGGATCACCACGTCCGAGTAGCCGCCGAGCTCGACGTAGAGGTTGCCGGAGCCGGGTTCGCCGCCTTCCACGCGGATGCTGGTGGAGCGTTGGCCGGCTGGGATGACCACCTCTGGCATGATCACGCTGTCAGGCACGTCGGTGGTGACGGTTACGGCGAGGCCGCCCGGAGGGGCTTCGGTCGGGATGGAGAAAGCCAGGATGCCGCGTTGGCCCTTGCGGAGGCTGAGGCTGCCAGGGGATACGCGAATGTTGGAGGCGTCAACCCTTAGGCTTCCAGCGGAAAGCTCGCCGTTGAGGCCAAGCACGGTTACGTTGTAGTTGCGCCCTTCAGGGAGGCTGGGGACGTAGAAGGCGAGGGAAGTGGAGCTCTCAGCTTGGGTGACCGCTGGCGTGCCGCCGACCATAACCTTGTCGTCACGCGTGAAGCCGCGTCCAAGGATGGCGATACGGGTGCCGACAGGAGCGCGATTGACCTCCAGCTCGACCGAGTAGCGGTTCTCGACTTGGATGGTCTTGACGTCGGTAGGGATTTCCTTGGAGACCACTGCGGTGGCGGTCTTGCGCTGGTAGCGGACGAGCAGGTAGTAGGCTGCCTTGTCGCGGCCGGGCGGCATGGTGTAGTCGTATTCGTAAAGGGAATCGCTGCCCGGAACGCGGCTCATGGAGTGGGCCTTGCCGTCGATGATGATCTCGGGACGGACGCTGCCTTCCACGACCGCATTGTTCTTTACGGAAACCTGGGCGGTGATTGAGTAGGTACGCGACGGGTTGGCCTTGTGGGTCGACGGAGTGAGGTCGACGAGCTTCAAGTCGCACCCGGCGAGAAAAAGGGCAATCGGCGCGAGAACGATCGCGAGCCAGGTTCTACGGTTGGTTTTGGAAATTCGCTTATCCATGTTTTCGGGCTGGTAGAGTGAATTAATGCCTGTATTGCAATCACATAACGGACTTGCGGTGAAGCAAATAGTTCACGGGTCCGTTGCGATTTAAGATAAATGGAGGACAAAGCGTGAGCAAAAGCAAACACAAGGTGCCGCAGCGGCACGGGGAAACGCCGTTAGGGCTTTACCTGCACGTGCCCTTTTGCTCCACCTCTTGCGACTTTTGCGGCTTCTATCAGATACAGTCGGATCGCAAGGGAATCCTCAGCTACATCGACGGGGTGAAGCGGGAGCTGGAGCTGGTAGACGTTGGTAGCCGAAAAATCGATACCATGTTCTGGGGCGGTGGGACTCCGGGGCTGCTGCCGGCGGCCGACATGCTGAAAGTCGGATCGTCCATAACGGATGCCCTGGGGATGCCGACTCAGGAGTGGACGGTGGAGATGGCGCCCTCCTCGGTGAAGCGCGACAAGCTCGAAGCCCTCAAGGAAGCGGGGGTTACCCGGATTTCCATGGGAATCCAAAGCCTAAACGAGCGTCTGCTCGAGGCCTTGGGTCGCCAGCATTCGCTCAAGCAAATCCACAAGGCCTACAATCTCATTCGGGAGGTCGGGTTTCGTTCCGTGAACGTGGACTTGATCTTCGCCATTCCAACGCAAACCGAGGAAGAATGGCGGGCGGACGTGCGAGGGGCGCTCGCCTTGCAGCCAGACCACCTGTCCACCTATTGCCTTACCTTCGAGGAGGATACCGCGCTTTTTATCAAGTTGCAGCAAGGCAAGGTCTCCATCGACCCGGACCGCGAGGCCCGTTTCTACACGGCCATGTGGGAGGAGGCGGAGAACGGAGGATTTCAGCAGTATGAAATTTCCAACTACGCTCGGCCCGGGCACCAATGCCTCCATAATGTGTATACTTGGCGAATGGCGGAGTGGATCGGCGTCGGTCCGTCCGGATCGAGCCAGTGGGCGGGAAGTCGCCACACCAACACGCCGGACCTGAAGGATTGGCTCGCAGGATTGGAACGGGGCGAGCGCGGGCTGGTCGATCGGACGGAGTTGAGCGATGGCTTGCTCTTGGAAGATTCCTTGATTTTCGGTTTGCGCATGAACGAAGGGGTCGATCTGGCTGCCTTGGAGCGGCGTTTCGGCAGGACGCTGCGTCAGGTCGCTTTCTTCGATCAATTGGTAGAAGAAGGTAAGGCGCTCAGGGAAGGCGATGTGCTTCGCCTGACTCCGGAGGGCCGTATGGTGGCGGATGCGGTGGGCGAAGCGTTGCTGGGCCGCTTCGGTTGAGAGACAGTCCATAGAAACCGACTCGCCTCTTCTGCCTCGGCTTGCAGCTTGCTGCAGACCGCAGCGCAAAACCGTTTCGCGGCGCGGGGCCTTGCGTGAGGGCAAGGGTTGCATCTCGGCCGAACTCGCATAAGGTGATCTTCATGGATCCGAACATCGTAGTTGCCGCCCAAAGAATCGCCACTCAAGCCCACGACGGCCAATATCGCCGCAACGGGCAAGTTCCCTACATCGAGCACCCGCGGGCGGTGGCGAGCCGAGTGGGCGAAGACGTGGAGGCTCAGGTTGTCGCTTGGTTGCACGACGTGCTGGAAGACTGCGATGTGTCCAAGGAACAACTACAAGAAGCGGGCATACCAGAGCAGTGTATCGCGGCGGTGGAATTGCTGAGCAAGACTCCCGGCGAAGACTACGATGCGTACTTGGAGCGCGTGGCTGCGAATCCGTTGGCGAGTAAGGTTAAGATCGCTGACATGATTTCGAATCTGGCGGACCATCCCACGAACAAGCAGCTCAAGAAGTATGCGAAGGGACTTACCCGTTTGACCCGCGACCTTTGAGGGGGGGGCTTGTGAGGGTGGGGCCTGAGTTGCGAGCGAACCTAGGTTCCTGCCAGCTTTGAGGTTAACCACGAACACGCCCTAACGCTCCTGTGAGCGCAAAAGCGGCTCGTCTCAATGAGCTGTGTTGACAGTCCGTAAATACTCTTAATACTTTCGGCGTTTCCTCACGAGTCGACTCGGCGAATTCCCCTTTTGCGGAGCTGGCTCATCTTGTCGCGCAACGGCAGATACGGCGATCGCCCACCCAGCTCAATCGCGTATCCGTTTTTCCGTCCGCGACTCAAAATCCGTTCCCCTGCAGCCTCTTGTTTTAAAATGGCCGAATCCCTGATCTCCATGCTCATCAACCTCGCTGTGGTTGTTCTCATCGCAGCTCTGGTTTACAATCACTACAAAAGCCGAGTCGCCGCTCCCGAAGAGCGTTACTCTACTTTCTGGCCGCGTTTTTTATCGCCCTTTATCGACGGAGCGATCCTGTGGCCGGTCACCAGCTTGCTTCCGGTAATCATTTACGACGTGCTGCCCGCGGCCTACATAACGGTCAACGTGTTCGTCACGCTCTTCTTTTACGGATACTCGATCTACTTCCACGGCAATTTCGGCGGGACCATCGGCAAGCTGAAATGCGGGATCCGTGTGGTGGACGCGAAGACGGAACGTCCGATAGGCATGCCGCAAGCGTTCTTGCGCGATGCGGTTCCGTTGCTTTTGAGCGTGGCGCTTTACGTGGTGGCTTTCACGCAGACAGGAGTTTCTCATTTCGAGGAGTCGATCTATATCTCTTGGGTGCCCATGGTGATGGGACTGTGGTTCTTGGCTGAAATCGTAACGATGTTGACCAACGATAAACGCCGCGCCCTGCATGACTTCATTGCTGGCACGGTCGTGATCCGTCCCACTCCAGAAGAGCTGGATATTAAGCGGGAGTCCCGACTCGAGCAAGCATCCTAAATTGGGTGCGTATCTGAAAATAGAATACAAACGGACATGTCACTCGATGGAAAGAATATGACAAGGCGCTTCTTTCCTCTTTTGTTCGTCCTAGGCTGCTTGCTGGCGGGAAGGCTGATTGCCAATCCCGTCGAGGATTTTTCCGTGAAGGATGTGGAGAAGCTGGGGAAGGAGATCTTTGAACGCGACCAGATGGCAGCAGTGGCTACCGATTTAATGCTGGCCCAAGGCCTCGACCTTTCTCGGTATCCGCTGCGAGGCTGGGTCACGGAACGCAATGGCAAGAACTCGCTTGTCACTTTCGTGGGCGACTACGACGGCGAACACTTGGCGATCTTTCAGATCGAGCAAAAAGGCAAGAAGGCTCCGTCCTTTTCAAAGGTCGAGAAGCAAGCTCTGACTCGCTACCAAAGCGCTGCCTTCAAGGCGCGGCTTCTCGCCTCTGGCGCCTTCGACGAGTTCTGTTCCGACAGCTACAACATCGCCGTGCTACCGGATATCGACGGCGACGGTTTTCTGGTCTACGCTCTCGCTGCCACCCGCGATCCTGACGCTGTGCTGGTGGGTGGGCACTATCGCTTCCGCGTTTCGGCAGATGGAGGCGAGATTGAACGTACGGAGAAGCTCTTCGCCAGCTGTTTGGTTCTGGACAAGAGTCCCGGCAACATGCCCGAAGGGGCGTCGCTAGCTGCCCTGACCATGAGCCATGTAGTTTCGGAACGCCCCTTGGAGACTCATGTATTCTTAAATTACCTACACCGCATGGACTTTTATGTCGTGACCCAAGATCAAACTTTCTGGAAGCTGCGAGGGGGTAAGCTCAAAAATATGAAATAGTATGATGAATTTCACCATGCGAGGTGGGCTGACCGGAATTCCCATTACCTACCTCGCTCTTCGCCACTCGGTATCGAATAATCTAATACACGAATTGGAGAGGAAGGCGTATGGGGCTAAGGAGCCAAAGCTCGTATCCGCCGCCGAAGAAAACCGCTAACTCAACTGCCTATGCGTTCCGCTGATCCGCTACTCCTGCTGACGAATGTCGGCATCGCTGAAATATTCGTGCTACTCATTCTCGGAGGACTCTTGGCCCTCATGCTGACCGCCTTGGTCAGTTGCCTTAGAAACCCGAAGCTAAGCAGCGTGCACAAGCTACTTTGGGTGACCGGAATTTTTCTGTTTCCGTTTTTGGGCAGCGCTATCTACCTGTTGGTCCGACCTGAAAGCCGCGAGCCCGGTGCGTCGCGAGAGCTGCCAAAGTCATGAAACCCTGGCTCGCGAACGTCCATTTGATCGCCTCGATTGGGGGTGGGTTTACGGGAGCAGTGACGAGTACGGCTCCCCTGTTTCAGCAAGGTTTTTCGCTTGGCTTGCTGATCATCGTGGCGATTGCATGCTCGATTTACGTTTACGGGATATTTGCGGGACTGCGTTTGGTCGCGGACCGCAGCGAAACGCTTCACCTCAAGATTTTCTACTCGCTTCAGGTGCCGGTTTTCTATTCGCCGCTGTTTTCCTATTTCGTGGCAGCGGGAGCCTATGTTACGCTTGGGATCTCCGGACTCTCCCTGAATTTCAACTTTGCCTTCGGGAGTGTCTGGTTTCTTTCTCTCCTCAACGGGCAACCGCTGGGCTTGGGAGTTAACTTCGTGGCGCTGTTGTTGTTGGTCCTGCTTTTCAAGGAGCCGCTTCTCGAGCCGTATTCACAAAAGCAGGAAGTGGGCGCGACCAGCCCCGAGAGGGAGAAATTGAGCGCATCAGAGTGAGAGGGAACGCAGCTTTGTGTAGTTCTCGGTTAACGCTCTAGAGTTTTACAAATGCTGGTTAACTTTGTCGACTCAAGGTCAAGTATTTCTCAGATTCGTCGCAAAAGCGTATCGATTAAGATCAAGTAGGAGCTTGTGGACATCTCGGAAGCGCTGCAACTTAAACCGTTTTCGTGCAATGCACAGCGTTGGGAGCGATACCCAACAGGTGGAACGCATGATGCTAGGAATCTGACTATCGAAGAAGACGTGAACACAGAAGAGATTTTCCAAACCCATTTTGGCAAGCTGGAGCTAAGCTTGCGAGACGGCCAAACGGTCAGCTTGCAAGCGAATGGGTCCGCCAATCCCATTTTTGCAGCATCGCCGGTAAGAATTGTCGAGGACTTGGGAAAAGAGGAGACCGAATCTCCCGGAAACATCGTGCGCAGCAGTTACCGCCTCTCCGAGATTGAGGATCCGTTCTGGCTCGCCCTTTTCGCCTTCTTCCAGCAATCGGGCTTTTCCGTCTTCATCGACGGGCAAGGGATTCTGCGAGTCACGACTTTCGAAGGACTGCAGGCAAGCACTCTAGGGATTGCTCGAAACTGCATCCGACTGGCCAACAGCACTTACAAGCACTATGCGACCAGGGCCCAGTCTCTCGCCTACGCGAACGACAAGGCGAAGGGCATAGCCGACTTCAAGCAGGATGACCTCAATATCTCCGGCGAGGAAGACATCGCCCTTTGATCTAGCATACTTCAGGGAAGCGTCTTATGGGACGCTTGGGCGAGTTCGCAGTCTTTCAAGCTTTCGCAATGGAGGATGCGCAGGTCCTTGACGGAAGCGAGATGCAGCAGAGCAGTTCCGTTTTCCTCGGGAAGGCGGCAATGGAAGAATTCGACATCCGCGGCATCGTTCAACACGATTGCGGGGCGTTCGTCTGCTTGTATCAAACGAAGTGATACGTCGGAAAACCTGATTCTTTTCGCGTGCCTAGCGTAAATCCCGTAGGCGGGAAGGAGTCCGAACATGCTTGGTTCGGGATAGGCGCGGGGTCTCTCCGGCACGGCGAAGGGATCTCGAGGGCCAACCACTCCCGGCTCCTCTTGGCGAAGGAAAAAAGGGTTCACCAACTCGCTGGGTTGTTCAGCCACCTGTTCGAGGGTAGTGCCACCCTTGTACTCGATGCGGATGTTGTTGAATGAAACGTCTTCGATGGGATGGTCCGGTTCGCCCATCACTTGAGCGGCGTATCGGGAGTCGGCGTCGTACACGTTTACGTTGGAGATGGAGACACGTCGCAGTTTTCCGACCGGAGTGCCCTCAGGGCCGCGACAACGCGCTCCGAGCCTTAGAAAAAAGGGCGCCGTGACGATGTCGCGCATCGTGATGTTCGAAACTACGATGTCCTCTATGGTGGCGCCGTCCACGGTTTCCAGCGCGAGTCCGCGGCAGTGGTCGAACGTGCAGTTCGTGATAGCGATATTGCGAAAGTCTCCGTTCGACTCGGTACCGATCTTGATGCGTCCGGTCGGGCCGTCATTGTCGGTAGCCCGCTTGAAGCTGCGATCGTAGCTTCCATCGATAAGCGAGCCAATCGAGTAGCCGCTCACCGCGCAGTTGGTGATGGTTATGTTTTCGCAGGGGCGGATTTCTCCGAGCGCGAGCGAGGTTTTCAATACGATCGCGTCGTCGTGAGGGGAATTTACCGAACAGTTCGAGATGCGTACATTGCGGCACGAGTCGATATCGAAAGCGTCGCGATTCGTATCCACTTTCAAGTTATCGATCGTGAGATTGTCTACTCCGGTGGCGAGCAGGGCAAAGTGCCCGCCTCGAAAAAGGGTGAAGTCGCGCAGGGTGACGTTGCGGCAGTTTTTCAGGGCGATCGCCTTGTTTCCTTGGAACGGCGTTTCGGCGAGGTCGTAGTCGTGAAAATCGTCGATGGCGCCGTGGTTTTCTCCCTGGAACGGACTGGGCGGCTCTCCAGGCAGGCCTACGTGGTGAGCGCCGACGAGGGCAAGTCCGTCGATCGTTCCGAATCCCGTGATGGAAATGGAATCCAGATCTTCCCCGTAGATAAGGCTATTGCGAAAGTGACTGTGCCCAAAGTCCTGATACTGCTTTTCTCCTGTCTCGCTAGCTTCGGGCAGGTCGTATCCAGCCTGCTTTTCTGGATTGGGATAGTCCGCGAGCAGCCTTGAGCCAGGTTCCAAGTGGATGGCCACCCGCGAGCGCAGGTGCAGGGTGAAGCTTGGGAAAGTGCCGGAGGGAAAGAGCACGGTGCCGCCTCCCGCTGCTGCCGCTGCGTCGATGGCAGCTTGAATGGCGGCGCCGTCATGGGCTTCACCGTTGCCGAGGGCTCCGAAGGTGCGGACGTTGAAAAAGGCTGGGGACATTGAAGCTTTTTATCGGGCGGAAGTTGGGAGCTTCGAGCCTTTTCAGTCCGTACAGTCTGAAGAAGCGTCGTGAGGATGAAAGGGAAGTGGGATCGGTCGTCGTGCCTAGGCTCGTCTCTGCATCCGCGGTTGCACGATTTGGAGCTTGTATCGCCAGCGAGATTATCGTCCAGGACCCGTCTGCTCGCGAAGCCTGATAGGCGTCGATTTTCTTCAGTGGGTCATTAATAGGTCAATTATTGCCATCTATCTTTTGTTCCCCTCCCGTGGCGCATCAGGTGCTAGGTGCGCGCATGTCGAGTCTGCGCCTGCTTAGCATCATAATTGCAACTGCCATTATCGCGTGTGGAGTTTGCGCCCAGGGCCTCTCCACTTGGCAGGGTTCTCGTTTGGCGGAACCGCCGCGAATCGATGGGATATTGGACGATGTCGCTTGGCAGGGTGTCGAACCCATCGTGTCGTTTTGGCAGGTTGAACCGAGACCTGGGATGGAGCCAAGCATGCAAACTGAAGTGTATATGGCGTTCGACGACGACAAGATCTACTTCGGTTTAGTCGCGAGCGATCCTGAAGCGGAATCGATCGTCGCAACCCAGCTCAAACGCGACTCGGATCTTAACGGT
The DNA here is from genome assembly GCF_014803405.1 of Pelagicoccus enzymogenes. Taxonomy (NCBI): domain Bacteria; kingdom Pseudomonadati; phylum Verrucomicrobiota; class Opitutia; order Puniceicoccales; family Pelagicoccaceae; genus Pelagicoccus; species Pelagicoccus enzymogenes. The sequence goes on along the minus strand of NZ_JACYFG010000022.1, from coordinate 56,479 downwards.
GACGATTTTTTCGCTCTGGTACTCGACCCGTTTCTCGACCTGCGAAATGGCTACTATTTCGCGTTCAACGCGCTCGGGGCGCGTCGCGACGCCTTGATTCGGGGTGGGGCGACATTGAATGCTGACTGGGATGGTATTTGGGATGTGGTTACAAACCGAACCGCAGGAGGTTGGGTGGCCGAGGGCTTCATTCCGTTTTCTACGCTCTCCTTTAAATCGGATGTGGAGGCTTGGGGCTTGAACATGGAACGCGTCATCGCGCGCTCCGGCGAGCGATTGCGTTGGAATGGGACGCAACGGCAATTCGAGGTGAACAACCTCGCGAATGCGGGGCGGCTACGAGGATTGGCTGGTTTGCAGCGAGCGGCCGGTTTCGAGCTACGCCCGTCTCTTTCGATTACCTATTCCGAAGACTCTAGAAGCGATACGGATTTTTCGAACTTCAAACCGAGTTTCGACTTGTTCTACAAGCTCACCGAATCGACCACCGCGGTGGTTACGGTGAATACCGATTTCGCGGATGCTGAGGTGGACGATCGAGTCGTCAACTTGACGCGGTTCCCGGTGAAGTTTCCGGAAAAGCGAGCTTTCTTCCTGCAAGACGCCGGCGTTTTCTCGTACAGCTTGATCAACAACAATCCCTTGCCGTACTACTCGCGTCGCATGGGTTTGGGACGTCGCGGCGAGATCGTCGATATCGTGGCGGGCGCCCGTATTTCTGGCCGAGAGGGGCCGGTAAACTTCGGGGTGCTCGGGGTGCGTACGGAGGCGGCGGGGGAGATCGAAGCCAAAGATCTGGCGGTGGCTCGCGTGTTGCTGAACCTTTCGGACGAGGCGGGAGTGGGGGTGATCGCGACTTCGGGGGATCCGTTGAGCAACGGAAACGCCACGCTGTTCGGGTTAGACTTGAACTACACGACGGGCGACCTGTTTGGACGTCCGGCGAACTTGCTGGATAGTTCGCTGTACTATCAGACGACGAGCTCGACCGGTCGCGACCAAGACAGCGAGGCATACGGCTGGGGCTTCAAGTTCGACAGTCCTACCTGGGGATTCGTGAGCTACTTGGATCGCGTTGGCATCGATTATTTTCCCGCCTTGGGTAGCGTGCGGCAGACGGGCGTTTCGACTTTGACGGGCAGGCTGGATTACGAGTTCAATCCTGAGTCCCTCAAAAGCGTGGTCCCAACGGTGACCTACGTACAGCGTGATAATTTGGTAGACCATGAGCTCGAGCTCGAAACCTATGGGTTTGAGGTGACGGCGGAAACGCAGCGCGGCGAGACGCTATTGCTGCGGGTGCGAGAGGAGTGGGAGCGATTGCCGAGCGCTTTTTCGGTGGGACCGGGCGTTAAGGTCTTGCCGGGCGCGTTTTCTGGGCAACGTATCGAAAGCTTGGTGACAACTTCGAAGTCGCGTCCATTCTCCGGAACGCTGGGCTTTGCCCGGATCCCATACTACGGAGGGTATCAGACCGAGTATTCGAGCAGCTTTACATGGCGCCCAAATCCGCTGTTCAACGTCGACTCAACCTTCGAATATACGGACGTAGCGCTTCCTTATGCTCAATTTCCCGTTCGCTTGGTGAAAGCAGGCGCCACGCTGCAGTTTTCAAAGGAGCTTATCTGGTCTGCCCTCGGGCAGTTCGACAACATCAGCGAGTCGATAGGATTCAATACGCGACTGCGTTGGACTTACGCCCCGGGGAGCGATGTTTATCTCGTTTTCAATCAAGGAATCGATGCTTCCGGAGACCGCTGGGATTACTTCCGCTTTGATCTCAGCGCCAAAGTGGGCGCTACCTATCGGTTTTGATTCCCTTGGAAATTGGCAGTTTTGATCGGGTGAATCGCTGATAGAAGCGTGACGAGCAGGTCCCGCGAAAGCTATATCAGGAAAGCGGATCGATTCGCGAAACGGACGAGGTTCCAACTCAAGTATCAAGGCTGGATGTTTTGCCCTTGGAAAACGATGGTGCAGCTATCGGGACGGATTTCGGGAGGGTCGCGATAGAGGTTGATGCGCCGTTGGATACGAGCTTCCTGGGGGTCGAGGGAGAGTTGAGCTTGGTTCAGCTTCCAGTCGAGCCACGCGGCCTCGCCTTGTAAGGTTCCGTAGTCGGTGGCGTAGTCGATTCTGCAAAGGGCGTAGTTCTTGCGGTCGATCCACAAGGTCATCGATTTGTAGCCCTCGATCTTCAATACATGGCAACGTAGCTTTCCCAGCTTTCTCGTGCCGACGAGTTCTATGTCGTTTGCCAGCAAGTCGCCATGAAAGGATGGATCGAAAAAGTCTCGAAGGACGGCAGTGAAGCGGAAGCTGGAGAACTCTGAATAGTCGATCGCTTGATTGAGGTTTTCGTATTGATCGGGTTCTTCGGTCAGCTCTGGTTTTTGCGGGTATTGATGGGCCAAGATGTAGATGTCCTCTGCGGTGCTGATGCTGCCCGTTCGGGCGATTTGCTGACTTCCGTCGACGATGTTCCAGCGGGCAAAGAGCAGGTCGGGGCGGGTGTATTGTAAGGAGGCAGTATGGACGAGGGTTATCCTTTCAGTCTCGAAGCCGCGCTCGAATTCTATGCTGTTGACGTAAACTTCGACCTCCTCTTGGATTTGCACGTCGCATGAAATGTATCCGGCAGAGCCATACAGGTTTAAGGTGTGGCGGAGAATCTCTTCCCCGTCCTGTTTCGCCGCGGAGAGGGGGTTCGCCGCGAGGCAAGCTAGGCCTAGCCAAACGAGAGCTCGCTGCAGTGGGGGGTGGGTGAGGGGCGATTGGAGCATTTGACAGGAAACCTAGCGATAAATAGCCGATTCGACAAGGTTGGGCTGTCGTTTTCGCTTCCTTCGCCTTCACTGCGGGCAACAACTAGATCTATCCTTCTTATACCCACGGTGGCGAGGTAGGGCGGTCTGGCCCAGACCGCCGTGTTGGGTGGGTGAGTTGGAGTTGGAGTGGTGGGAGGATTTGATCGGGTTGGCGCGGCGGACTGGGCCAGTCCGCCCTACCTTCGGAATTGCCATTCGCTGGGGCTCTGGCAAAGTCCGGCGCGTACGGGGTTGTTCAATACGTAGCTCCATTTTTCGTCGCGTTCGGCTTGGTTGCGGATGCGGTGCTCGAAGTAGTCGTCCTGCCAGCGTATATGCAAGCTACGTGCTGTGAATCGCTTCCAATCTTTGATCGTTTTCTTTATCGCTTGAAAGGACGAGAAGACTACGAACGCGTGTAGGTGGTCGGGCATGAGAAGCATCAAGTGGACGTTCCACTGGAGCAGCTTCTCGCGGTAGGCAACGGTTTCGAATAAGGCGTCTGCTACCTTGGGATTAGCAAGGGTATTGATGTAGCGTTGGGCGCAGTTGATTGTGATGAAGTAGATTGCGTCGTCGGACACCCACGGGGGTGGTGTATGCGGCAGCGTCTTGCGTTGGGGTAACATGGCAAGGTAGGGCGGTCTGGCCCAGGCCGCCGTGTTGGGTGGGTGAGTTGGAGTTGGAGTTGGAGTGGTGGGAGGATTTGATCGGGTTGGCGCGGCGGACTGGGCCAGTCCGCCCTACCTTTTCCCTGTTTTAAAGCGCAAATTCCTTCAAGGTCGCTTCGAGCTCTGCCACGTTGGCTGCTCCACCCATGGCGAAGTCGGGCTTGCCTCCGCCGCGGCCATCGAGCTTGGCGGTGAGGTCGCGGATGATGTCGCCGGCCTTGTGGCCCGCGGATATCGCGCTCTGGCTGCTGAAGGCTACGATGCTGACCTTGCCTTTGACTTCGGCTCCGAGCACGACGACGCCTTCGCCGAGCTTGCCGATGAGGTTGGCTCCGAGCTGGCGCAGGGCATTCGGATCGGAGGCGTCGACCTTGGCGGCGACGAGCTTGAGGCCATTGGAATCCTTGGCTGACTTGAGCAGGTCGTCGGCGAGATTGCCGCTGGCTTTCTGCTGGAAGCTTTTGAGTTGTTTCTCCAGCTCGGCATTTCGTGCGAGCACGGAGTCGATCTTCTTCAAGAGATCGGCTGGCGCCGCCGATAGGCTCTTCGCTGCGGTCGCCAAAGTACTCTCCATGTCGTTGATATGCGAATACAAGCTATCGCCAGCAATCGCTTCGATGCGACGCGTTCCAGCGGCGATACCTGATTCGCTGGTGATCTTGAGCAAGCCGATTTCGCCAGTACCGCGAACGTGGGTGCCGCCGCAAAGCTCCTTTGAGAATCCGCCGATGTCGACCACGCGCACCACGTCGCCGTACTTTTCGCCGAACTCGGCCATGACGCCTTTCGGCTTTTGGTCGAAAGGCGTTTCGAACCAAACGACCTTGCTGTTGTTGAGCAGCTGCTCGTTGCAGAGTTTCTCTACGAGATCGAGTTCGTCGGGCTTGACGGCTTCGAAGTGGGAGAAGTCAAAGCGCAGGCGTTGGTCGTCGACGTAGGAACCGGCCTGACGGACGTGGGTGCCGAGGACCTTGCGCAGCGCCCAGTGCAAAACGTGGGTGGCGGAATGGTGGCGCTCGATGGACTTGCGGCGGTCGTGGGCGACGATCAAGTTCGCTTCGGCCCCGATGGTGATCGAATCGACATCACCGGAAACCTTATGCAGGAAGCGGCCATTGGGATCTTTGATGGTGTCGAGCACGTCGAAGTGCACGTCGTCAAAATTGATTTCGCCGGTGTCGCCCACTTGGCCGCCCATTTCAGCGTAGAAGGGCGTGTGGTTGAAAACCAAATACGAGGCTTCGTCCGTTTTTACGATGTCGATGAGCTCGGCTTCGTCGGCGAGGGTGTCGAAGCCGACGAACTTGGTGGCTTGGGCGGGCGCGTCGGAATCGGCGACGAGGATGTCGGTTTTCTTCTGGGATGCGCGGGCCTTGGTGCGCTGCTTTTCCATCTCGACCTCGAAGCCGGCGGTATCGACGGAGATGCCTTTTTGCTTGGCCATGAGCTCGGTGAGGTCGAGCGGGAAGCCGTAGGTGTCGTAGAGGGTGAAGGCGTCGAGACCGGAGATCTTTCCCTCGTCGGCTGCGATTTTCTCGAAGAGCTGGATGCCGCGGTCGAGGGTCCTCCCGAAGGCGTCTTCCTCGGACTTGATGATCTTTTGGATGATTTCTTGCTGCTGCTTGAGCTCGGGGAAGACGTGCCCGAGTTGCTTGACGACAACCGGTACGAGATTGGCGAAGAAGCCGTTTTCCAGGCCGAGCTTGCGTCCGTACATGACGGCGCGGCGCAGGATGCGGCGCAGGACGTAGTTGCGGTTTTCGTTTCCGGGCAGGATGCCGTCGGCGATGGAGCAGCTGAGGCAGCGTATGTGGTCGGCCAATACGCGGAAGATGACGTCCTTCATTTCGACCTCGGAGATGTTGTCGAGGTCTTCGGGAAGGGTACGTTGGTAGGTGTGGCCGGAGAGCTTTTCGAACTCTTGGAAAAGGGTGTCGAAGAGGTCGGAGTTGTAGTTGCTCGGCGGAGTGGAGAAGTCGGTGAAGTTCTTGGAGGTCGCCATGATGCCGGCGACGCGTTCGAAGCCCATGCCGGTGTCGATATGCTTGGCCTTGAGCGGTACGAACTCGCCGTCGGGGGTGGCGTTGTACTGGATAAAGACGAGGTTCCAGATCTCGATGCAGTAAGGGGAGTCGGCGTTGACGAGCTTGCCTTTGGTGTCGCCGGCGGGAGTGAGATCGACGTGAAGCTCGGAGCAAGGGCCACAAGGACCGGTGTCGCCCATCATCCAGTAGTTGTCCTTCTTGTCGCCGAATACGATGTGGGTTTCGGGATCGAGTCCTTCCTTTTCGAATACAGCTTTCCAGAAGTCGTAGGCTTCCTGGTCGAACTCGCCGGGGTCGCCTTCGGAAGGCTTGTAGACGGAGGCGTAGAGGCGTTCCTTGGGGAACTTCCAGACGTCGGTGATGAGCTCCCAGGCCCATTCGATGGCTTCCTGCTTGAAGTAGTCGCCGATGGACCAGTTGCCCAGCATCTCGAAGAAGGTGTGGTGGTAGGTGTCGAGGCCCACGTCTTCGAGGTCGTTGTGCTTGCCGCCGGCCCGGATGCATTTCTGGGTGTCGGCGATGCGGCGGTTAGCAGGTTCCCGTTCGCCGAGAAAGTAGGGAACGAACTGGTTCATGCCGGCGTTGGTGAAGAGCAGGTTCGGCGCGTCCGGCATGAGAGAAGCGGAGGGCACGACGGCGTGCTGCTTGGAAGCGAAGAAGTCGAGGAATGACTGGCGAATTTCGTTAGATTTCATGCTGGAAGTTTTTTGCCCACGAAGGGCACTAAGGGGCACGAAGGATTGGAAAGTACGGCTAGTTAACTAGCCTTTTCCACTCTAGTTTTCCTTCGGAGCCAAAGTTGATAAGGAGGCCTAGTTTTCTTTTGGTGGCGTTTAAGTAGTTGATGACTTGGGACTCTTCGTTGCTGGTAAGCTTTTCTATTGCTTTGATTTCGACGAGGATGTCGTCATGGACGAGGAAGTCGGCGATGTATTCTTTTTTGAGGACGTACCCTTTGTAGTGGATCTGCAGTGGCTTTTGCGCCTCGAAGGGAATGGATTGGTCTGCAAACTCCAGCTCTAGGGCTTCCTGAAAAACGGCTTCGAGAAATCCGTGTCCGAGCTCTTTGTGGACCTCGATCGCGGCACCGATGATTTTGTAGGTTTCTTCTTTGTAGTATATTGGGGTCATTGGATTCCTTGGGGTTGTGATTGCCGAGAAGGGCAGAAGCAGAGTCGAAGTAACAGATTTCAACTTGGTGAAGCTTCGTGCCCTTCGTGGGCGAAAAAAACTACAGCCTTTCGATGATGGCGGCGGCCATTTCCTTGGTGCCGATGCTGGGCTTGCCGAAGGAGATGTCGCCGGTGCGGAAGCCGTCCATGACGGCTTGCTTGACGGCTTTCTCGATCTTTTCCGCGATCTCGTTTTCGCCGAAGCTGTAGCGAAGCATGAGGGCGGCGGAGAGGATCTGAGCGCAGGGGTTGGCGATGCCTTTGCCTGCGATATCCGGAGCGGTGCCGCCGGATGGCTCGTAGAGGCCGAAGGGAAGGTCGTACTTGTTCTTGCCGGTGCCGAGGGAGGCGGAGGAGAGCATGCCGAGGCTGCCGCAGACGATGCCCATTTCGTCGGAGATGATGTCGCCGAACATGTTTTCGGTTACGATAACGTCGAACTGGTTCGGATCGCGGGCCATCTGCATGGCGGCGTTGTCCACGTACATGTGGCTGAGCTCGATTTCGGGAGCGTGCTTGGCGACGTATTCCGTAGCGGTCTTGCGCCAGAGCACGGAGGTGGTGAGCACGTTGGCCTTGTCGACGGAGCAGATCTTGCCGGAGCGGGCCTTGGCGGAGGCGATGGCGACGTCGAGGATGCGCTCGATCTCGCTCTTTTTGTAGACCATCTCGTCGGTGGCTTGAATGTCGCCGTCGGGCAGGGTTTCGGTGCGCTTGGGTCCGAAGTAGATGCCGCCGGTGAGTTCGCGTACGCAGACCATGTCGATGCCTTCGGGGATGCGCTCGGTCTTGAGCGGGGAGGCGTCGGTGAGTTCCTTGTAGAGGAGTCCGGGACGAAGGTTGGCGAAGAGGTTGAAGTGCTTGCGGATGGGGAGCAGGGCCGCGCGTTCGGGCTGTTCTGCAGGTGGGAGGTTTTCCCACTTGGGGCCGCCGATGGAGCCGAAGAGGATGGCGTCGGCTTCTTCGCATATCTTGATGGTCGACTCGGGGAGGGCCTTGCCTTCGTTGTCGATACCGGCTCCGCCGACGTGGGCTTCGGTATAGTCGAGGGTGATGCCTGCGGGCTCGGTGGCGGCCTTGAGGACGTCGAGCGCGACGGACATTACTTCCGGGCCGATGTAGTCACCGGGGAGAACTGCGAATTTGAGCGTTTTCATGAAGCGGCCCATTGAGGGGGAAAACGCGGCTTTTTAAAGCGTATTTTTAGTGGCTTTGGAAAAGGCGATTTCTCGGCCCCAAGTTGAGCCGGCCGAATGGGGGGCGGCTTACTTGGAATCTGCGGTGAGGAGATACTTGGTCAGGACGGAGATGAGGTCCTTGGGGCTGAAGGGCTTGGAGAGATGCTCGTTGGCTCCGGCTTTTTGGGAGCGCGCGATGTCCTCGCGCATCGCGTAGGCGGACTGGACGATGATGGGGACCGCGGGGGAGACCTCGCGTATCTGTCTGGCGACTTGGTAGCCGTCGACTTCAGGGAGCTTCAGGTCCAGGAGCACAAGGTCGAAGGATCCGTTCTTGAAAACTTCGATGGCTTCGCCGCCGCGGTTGACCCAGCGAATGTTGATGCCGGTTTTTTTGAGTACGCGCTTGATGTACTCGAAGTTCGGAGTCTCGTCTTCGACGACGAGGAGATTGAAATGGGAGAAGTCGGCATGCAGGAAGGACGCCTCGCGACCGGATGGGGTGGAGCCGCCCTGGGAGTCTTCCAGCTTGCTGAAGAAGGGGAAGGTCACGAAAAACTCGGTGCCGACGTTCGGCTCTGACTGCAGGGTGATCTTTCCGTCCATCAAGGAGATTAGGGTGTGGGTGATGGTCAGTCCCAATCCAGTGCCGCGGTAGAGCTTCTTTCCTGCTTCGTCGAGCTTGTGGAACCGATTGAAGATGCGTTGGTGCTCTTCCTGGGGGATGCCGATTCCGGTGTCCTTGACGGCGTACTCGATCTCCAGGCGACCGCCCGGTTCGCTTTCGCGGATGGTGATGCCGAGCCGAATCTCTCCTTCCTCCGTAAATTTGAGAGCGTTAGAGAGGAGGTTCCAGAGGATCTGCTTGAGGCGAAGAGGGTCGGTTACGACGGTGAGCGGGGCGTTGCTATCGAAGGAATCCGGCAGTCTTCTCTCTAGCTTGAAACTGACTTTCCCCTTCTTTTGGGCCAGTACGGATTCGCGGAAGAGGGCGCCGAGCTCTTCGCAGATTTCGTCCAAGTCGCAGGTTTGCAGGGCGATTTCGGCCTCTCCGGCCTCGATCGCCGACAGGTCGAGGATGTCGTCGATGAGGGACATGAGCGACTTGCTGCTTTGGTTGATGATGTCGTGGAAGTGTTGGCGTTCCTCGGGGGTGAGGTCCGAGCTCTCGAGCATGTGCAGGAAACCGATGATGGCGTTCATCGGGGTTCGAATCTCGTGGGACATGTTGGCGAGGAAGGCTGATTTGAGGCGGTCGGAGTGCTCGGCTTTTTCTTTGGCGATCTTCAGTTCCTTGGTCCTTTCGCGTACGGTCTTTTCCAGCAGCTCGCCGTGGGATTGGGTTTTGGCGTTCGCCTCTGCCAACCAGATGTTGGCTTGCTTGAGGTCTTTGGTTCGCTCTGCCACGGCGATTTCCAGCCGCTTGGCTTCGTTGCGGATCGCTTTGATGCGCCAGAAGAAAATGGCGACCGGAATGGCGATGACTAGGAAGACGATCAGCAATCGAAACCAGACGGTGCCCCAAAACGGAGGGGTGATCTGGATGGCCAGCGAATCGCCCTGCTCGTTCCAGTAGCCATCGATATTGGCTGCCTGTACGCGGAAGACGTAGTTGCCGGGGGGAATGTTGGTGTACACGGCTTCCGCCCGCGTGCTGGCTTGGGTCCAGTCGCGGTCAAATCTTTCGAGCTTGTACCTGTACTCGTTCTTGGCGGGATTCTTGAAGTCGATGGCAACGAATTCGAAGACGAGGGCGTTTTGGTCGTGGTTTAGCTTTACGCGAGAGGTGTTGAGCAGGCTTTTGCTCAATGGGCCCTCTTCGTCGACCCGCAGCGGTTCGCCGGAAACGCGTATTCCTGTGATGAATACGTTTGGGATATCGGTGTCGTCGACGATTTCGCTGGGGTCGAATCGAGTGAGCCCTTGGTTTTGTCCGAAATAGAGAATGCCACCTTGTGCCTTGTATGCGCCCGTCTCGAAAAAGTCGTCGCTGACGAGTCCATCCGTCGTGTCAAAGGCCTTGGCTCGCTCGGCGACGGGGTCGAAGCGGGCAAGTCCGCCCAAGGTCCCGATCCAAAGGTATCCTTGCTCGTCTTCGATGATGGACGAGATGGAGCGGTCGGGCAATCCCTCGGCCAAGGAGTAGCTCTTGAAGCTTTGGGTTTCGGGTAGGAAGCGGTTGAGCCCGTCTTTGGTGCCTATCCAGATGCGTCCTTTCGAATCCTCGAAGAGATCGGTTGTGCGTGAGTTTGAGAGAGAGCCTTCGTCGGTGACATCTGCCAGGAAGTGGGTGTAGCTTGAGCGGTCGGAGGCGATTCTCACCACTCCGTTGCGGGCGCTGAGCCAGATGGCTCCTTCACGGTCGATCAGGAGCGTGTTGATCCAGTCGTTTTGCACGTAGAAGCCGGTGCGCTCGCGATTGGATTGCGTGTAGTTGGTGAAGCGTTCGGTGCTCGGGTCGAAACTGACGACGCCGCTGCCGTGGGTGGCGAACCACAGAGTGCCCTCATGGTCCTCCACGATCGCTCTCACGTCGTGGCCACCGATCGAGTAAGGATCGTCCGGATCGTGGTGGAATCCGGCAAGTTCGCCGGTTGTTGGATCGTACCGGTAAAGTCCTCCGCGATAGGTTCCGATCCAGATCTGGCCGCGCGAATCCTCGAAAAGGCTAAGGATGGGTTGGTCGGTGAGGGAGTCTGGGTTCTCGGGGTCGTGCGTAACCTTCAGTACGTCGTCACCGTTTTTAGGATACATGGCGAGTCCTGATTTGGGATGACCGACCCAGAGGTTTCCTTCTTTGTCCTCCAAGAAAGCGAGAGCAGGGGCGAAAGGGCGTACGTCGGTGTTGCGCTCGTGGAGGGCCAAGGTTTCGAAGCGCTTGTAGCTGGTCGCCTTGCTGACGCCGTCGTAGTTGCTTCCCGCCCAGATAGTCCCTTGGTGGTCGACGAAAAGGGTGTTGATTCCGCTCGGTGGCGAGTTGATTTCGCTCTTGTTATCTTGGGGGCTGCTTATTCGCTTGCGGCTGGCTTGGTCGATTAGGGTCAGTCCGGCGTTGTTGGCGACCCAGACGCGACCTTTGGGACCGACTCGGACCTCGTTGGCGTAAGCCTCGGGCTGCGAGTCGTAGGGGATTTCTTCGTAGCTGCCGTCAGAGGGATTGAGCACGACCACTCCTTTCACGGTGGTCGCCAACCAAACCTCGTTGTCATCCACCGCGCAAATCGAGGTTACGTAGTCGATCGTTACCCGGTCTTTCGACGCAACGGCGTCCTTGAACGCTTGGAGTTCGTATGTTTGGGGATTGAAGACGTAGACGCAGTCGCTGGAGCCGATCCAAAGGCGGTCTAAGGAATCTATGGAGAGGGACTTTATGGCTCCGAGTCGGTGCTCGCCGATCTCCGCGAAGTCGCCGAGATCCTCGTCGAACCGGAAAATACGGCCTGCTTCGTTGGCTGCGTAGATGGTCCCTTGGCTGTCGTGGACGATTCCGTTCACCTGGGTCGCGATCGGGATGTCACCCGTGTCCGCAGGTTGCAGATAATGAATAAACTCCTCGGTGTCGGGTTTAAAAAGCGCAGCGCCTTGCTCTGTGCCGATCCACAAGCGCCCTTGCGCGTCGACGTGCAGGGTCGTGACGCTTTCGTTAGGGAGGCTGGATGGGTCGCGCGGATCGTGGAAAAAGGTGCGAATACGACGCCCGTCAAAACGAAAGAGGCCTTGGTGGCTGCCTACCCAGATGAGTCCGTTGTTGGTTTGGGTGATTGTCTGGATACGTCCCGCGGAGCGGTTGCCGAACAAGTTGACCGTTTCCAGGCGCAGGTCGGTGAGCTTCCAGCTGTCGTCGAGTTTGGCGAAGTCCAGGTTTCTCCCGCCGCAGGAGCAGGCGAATGCGAGGCATAGGGCCAGGGACGCGATCAGAGGGCGGAAAGCGGTCGTAATCTTGGGAGTCGTTCGGGAAAGCACTTGAGGGCGGAAAACTGCGGAGAAAACGTGAGTCTGAGAGTCGTGTAACGACGATGGGGGAGAATCCGTAGAGCGCAAGCGCAGCCTCTTGCTTTGGGGTAAAGGATTTGTTGGTGGTTGAATTTAGTCGGCGAGCGCCTATGCCGTGCCTTCATGCCATTGAACGTTAGAATCTTTCCCGCGGGTTCGATCCAAACCAACGCTTTTCTTATAACGGATACTGATCTCGGGGAGGCGATCCTCGTGGATGCTCCCAACGACGTCAGCGAATGGGTGGATCCTGCCTTGGCCGAGGACGCTTGCGAACTGAAGGCGGTGCTGATCACCCACGGGCACTACGACCACATCGGGGGCGTGGCTACCTTTGCGGATCGCGGGATACCGCTCTATGGACACAAGGCCGACCAGGAAATGTTCGAAACCCCGGAGATCATGCGATCCTACGCCTATCCTCCGGACCTGGAGCTAAGGGGCTTCAAGATCGACCATTGGGTGGAAGAGGGGACGCGGCTATCGTTCCTCGGCCTAGAATGCGAAGTTAGGCACGTGCCGGGCCACTGCGCGGGGAATGTCTTGTTCTATTTCCCTAAGGTGAAGGCAGCTTTCGTCGGCGATGCCCTCTTCGCGGGAGGGATCGGGCGAACCGATTTGCCGGGAGGCGACTTCAGGCAGTTGGAACGTTCGATTCGACAGAGAATCTATACCTTGCCCAAGGATACGACTGTGCTGCCGGGGCATGGGCCCAACACTACGGTAGGAGAAGAAATCTCCTACAATCCCTTCGTATCGGGCGAATAGGGCATTGCGCGCCTCAGCAAAATTCGTTCTAAGAGAAGACGTTAGCCGATTCCTCAAGAGTTATGACCCAGTCCGAAAAAGAGACTTTCATGAGAGTTGCCCTCGACGAAGCCCGCAAGGGCTGGGGCAGTACGCATCCGCAATTGATGATCGGGGCCGCCTTGGTCGAGCAAGGCGAGGTCGTGGCAACGTCCTACGTCGAGCAACCGAGCTCTAGCGCGCCGGAAATTCGGCTTTTCGAGTCGCTCGGGCGCAAGCCCAAGCCGGGCGCGTGCCTTTTCCTGACCATGGAGCCCGGGCCGAGCTCGAATCGCCTGGATTCCGGCGTTCGCGCCGTGAAGGAGGCAGGGGTCGAGTACGTGGTGATAGGGGCAAGCGATCCGGTCTCTGAGCATGCCAACAAGGGCGCTGACGCCCTGAAGGAGCAAGGGATCAAGGTAGAGCGCCGCATCCTGATCGACGATTGCGAAGATCTCAATTTGATATCCAACTTCTGGGTACAGAACCGAATTCCCATTTTCGCGGCTAAGTCGGCCACGACCTTGGACGGAAAAATCGCTTGCCGCACCGGCGAGTCCAAGTGGATTACCGGAGAGCAGGCCCGGCAAAACGTGATGAAGTGGCGGCGCCTGTTCCCCTCCATCGCGGTGGGCGCGGGAACCTTGGTCGAGGACGATCCGTGCTTGACCAGCCGTATCGAAGGGCAGCCCGAGTGGTGCGGCATGCGTTTCGTTTTCGACGGCTTGTTGCGAACGGCGATGGAACGTTACCTGCCCACGATATACACGGACGACTTTCGCGACAATACGATCGTGGTGACCACGGACGCGGCGGGAACCGGCTACATCCGCCGTCTGGAAACCGAGGGCGTGAATGTCTGGGTATTGCCAGCCGAGAACATGAAGGTTCCGTTCTCCGTATTCAGAAAACGCTGCGCGGACGTGGGAATCACCGGCGTCTATTTCGAAGGCGGCAGCCGTCTTGTCAGCGAGTTGCTGCACATGCGCGAGCTCAACTACCACTTCAACTATCGCGCCCCTATTCTCATGGGCGACGATAAGGCCAAATCCGTCTATCGCGGCTTGCGCACCGAACGTCTTGCTCAGGCGATCCGGCTCGAGAAAGTGCGGCACGAGGTTTTTGGCGACGACCAACTCATGCGTGGCTTCGTAAACTATCCTGCTCGTCTCGACGTCGATGAAACTGTATTTAGCAACGGGTAACGCCCACAAGATCGAGGAGCTGCGGGCGATGTTGGCCGCGGCAGGCCTCGCGGTAGAAGTGTTTGGCCCTTCGGAAGTCGGAGGCATGCCTGAGGTCGTGGAGGATCAGGATAGCTTTGCGGGGAACGCGTTGAAGAAGGCTCGGGCTCTCGCTGCTCTCTTGCCTACCGGCGCCTACGCCTTGGCGGACGACAGCGGCTTGTGCGTCGATGCCTTGGACGGGGCTCCGGGAGTCTACTCGGCGCGATACGCGGGAGAGGACGCCACCGACGATGACAATACCAACAAGCTGCTGCATATTTTGTCTGCCTTGGGCGATGTCGATCGTTCCGCGGGATTTCAATGTCACCTCGCCCTCGTATCCAAGGGCGGCGACGAGCAAGTGTTCGAAGGCGAATGCCGCGGCAGGATCATCGAGCGCAAAATGGGGGCGGGCGGTTTCGGCTACGATCCCGTTTTCGTGCCGGACGGCTTCAGCGAGAGTTTCGCGCAGTTGACGCGAGCCCAGAAAGCGGGGCTTAGCCATCGGGGCAAGGCCATGGCGAAATTGATCGGCTGGTTGGAAGGCGAACTGGCTTAAGAGTCCGTTTTTCTGATTTTTTGGGGACTTGTCCCTAGCCTAGCTAGGGAGCTTCTTGTGAACTGAAAGATAATCTGACCCAAACCAACAAAGTAGCCTCAGTTAAGGGCAGTCTTGGTCGAATGGGAGTTTACCACTACCTCGGAGCTAGGGGCTCGGAAGGGTGTAATCCATTGATAAGATCAAATGCAACTGACTCTAAAACAGAAACTGATTGGCGGTTTTTTAATCGTGGCCTCGACGGGCTTCGTAATTGGACTCGTGGGACTCTACGGATTGAAGGAGTCGCGCAGAGCCATGACGGAAATCAGCTCAGAAATTTACGAGCGAGGGGTGTTTCTGGTGGACGCTACCGATCTCGCTCGTTCAGCTCAGGTAAACTTCAAGATACAGGTGCAGGAGTGGAAGAATACCCTGCTTCGCGGCAACGACCGGTCCCAGTTCGACAAGTATTGGACGCGCTTTCAGGAGCGAGAGAAGGTTGTGCAGGAAAACTTGAAAGAGCTTCGCTCGTTGCTGGAGGCCAATGGAGTTCCTCATGCGACGGTTGTGGCGGCAGGAAAGACCCATCTCGGTCTCGGCAAGTCCTATCGCGAAGCGATCAAGAGCTATGATTCCGAAAACGTCCTCGCCCATCAGGTGGTCGACAAGCTCGTGAAGGGCATCGACCGGGCCCCGACGCAAGAGATCGACGCTATCGTGGACATGGTTCGCGCTTTCGAAGCGGAAGCGGCTACGGGACGCATTCGGCAGTTCGAAGCGGATGCCTCTCAGCTAGCATGGTTCACTACGGGAACCATGCTGCTAGGATCGGCTTTGGCGGCGGCTTTGGGAATCTGGCTCGGGGGATCTATATCCGGTCAAATCCGACGCATCACGCTCTCGCTGCGTGAAGGAGCCGAAGTGGTCGACACCGCCGCCCGCGAAGTCTCCAGCTATGGCCAGTCCTTGGCTGACTCCACTAACCGGGAGGCTGCGTCCATCCAGGAAGCGAGCGCCTCGCTGGAAGTCTTGGCTGAAAACACCGGTCGCAATGCAGACTCGGCGAACGCTGCGACGAATATCGCCAACCAAACCCGCGAGGCTGTGAACGCCGGCAAGCAGCAAATGGATCAGATGGAAGCGGCAATGACTGCGATTCGCGACTCCAGCGACGGAATCTCGCAAATTCTGAAGTCGATCGACGAGATCGCATTCCAGACGAACATCCTCGCCCTCAACGCGGCCGTTGAGGCGGCCCGCGCTGGCGATGCCGGGTCCGGCTTCGCGGTGGTCGCAGACGAAGTTCGCAACTTGGCCCAACGCAGCGCCAAAGCCGCCCAAGAAACGTCGGTGCGGATCGAAGACTCGATCGCGAAAAGCCAGCATGGAGTGGAGCTCAGCTCTCGTGTCTCCCACAGTCTCGAGGATATTTTAGCCAAGGCGGCGGAGCTGGATGAGCTCGTGGCGAACATTGCCCAGTCGGTTTCGCAAAACCGCGACGGCGTAGGGCAGGTCAACGCTGCCATTCGGGAAATCGAAAACACTTACCAGTCCAACGCGGCGATCACGGAGGAAAGCGCTGCCTCAGCCCAGGAGTTGAGCCAGCAAGCTCTGTCCTTGAACCAGGCGGTCAGCGACCTCGCGGATCTCTGCGGAAACGTCTCCGCCCCCGCTCGCAAGGCGCCAGCCACCCGCTCCGCGCCAGCGCGCCGCTCCGCACCCAGCAATGGGAACGCTTTCGATCGGCCACGCGTGGAGGAGGACTCCGAACTGACGCTTTGGAACTAAGTACCTTTGCAAATAAATCGCAAAAACTGAGGAGGCGACTGGAATTTCCGCGAAACTGGCTTAACTATGTGGCGTCGGCAACGATAGTGGTAAATATGCAAACGGATGATCGGGGTATAAACCCAGAGTAAACCATTAGCATAGCAGCAGTTTTTCTCTAATTTGGACTGCGCGGAAACGCGCTAAGGTTCAGGATCAAGGCAACAATAAAGGGATAGCTGGCTTGGAGGGGGGCCTCCGAGCCAGCACTTTTTTTGGTACATCACCACTTTGCGGGGAGAGGCTCTCGAGCACAGGGCTGGCTCTCTCTATCAGGATATTCGAGATAGGATCTGCAGCACGTCGCCATTCGGCTTCGCTCAAGATCCATGGCAAGCGACGGCCCGGGCCTACTGGCAAACGGCAATACCGCTGCTTTCTGCGATGAACCTCAAGATAGGCTTTTGCATTGCGGACCGGGTGGTGCCGAGCGTAGCGACACAATTACCGGTCCCTCCAGAGCGATTAAAATGGAGCGGCGACCTCCGTGTCGTCCGTGTTGCAGGAGCGACCCACGGAATTTGGTTATGAACCAATAAAAAGGCCTGCTCCGAGCGAGTCGAAGCAGGCCAAAGTACTAAAGGTCCTTCTTAGCGAAGGAGACCGACTAGAAGCTGTGCGAGAAGGAGAGGCCGCCCCAGAGGTTGCCGTCTGGAGAGAAGCCGAGATCCTTGTCGTTTGTGCTGTAGCGTACGCCTACGGCTACGTCGGTGTTGTCGCTGAGCGTGTAAACGTAGTCAGCAGTCGCACCGTAGTAAGCGTAGTGGCCGGCGTTGTCGAAGTCCACGTAGCCAGCTGTGAGGCCCAAGTCCACGCGGGATACTTCCGTTACGTCTACGCTGTGACCGATGGAGCCTTCGAAAGTGAAAGCGTCGAGGTCGAAGTCGTGATAGACGTAGAGGCTAGGAGCGAGGGCCGTATCGAAAGCGGCGCCCACGTAGGCTTCGAAAGTGTCGTCACCTTTGAAGTCTGGGTAGTGGTAGAGCGTGCCTCCGAAGTCGAGCGTCACCGCGTCGTTGAGGGCGTAGCCCCAACCTGCGTAGAAGTCGAATTCGCTGGCGTTGCTTCCGAAGTCGTCGAGAGCTTCGTTAGCCCATACGCCGATGTAGCCATCGCCATAAGTGGCTTCGATGCTGCCTTGGAGGCTTTCGCTTGCGATTTCTACGCCACGGAAGACGTATTCGGACTCGATGCCGTAGCTTACAGAGTAAGCGAGTTCTTGCGCATTCATGCTGGCAGCAGACACGAGGCCTGAAGCCGCCGCTAGAGTAGCGAGGATTCTAGTATTCATTTTCTGATTTGTATTTTGTAGTTTGTTTGACTCGGGCCGATGATAAGGCGGCCCGGGACTTAGTTTCAGAATTTCCACGAAAGTTCCCAGATTTTCTGAAAGTCGACGAACCATGGGCGTTCGAGGTCAGTTTGAAAGTAAAAAATGAACGTATTCATATTTTACTTATCTTCCGTACTAGCCCCTATGGATAGGGGATCCACCTCTCGCTGGAGTTAGTGTTTTCTCGCCTCTAGAAAGGCCTCTAATGACCACTTTCCAGCACTGTAGAACGGAAGCATCGCGCAGACTCCCAGAAGGCAGAGGTTCTTGACGAAATTGCTCCGCTGGAGGGTATCCCACATCCATTGGTCCTCCGGGCAGGCGACGGGCGAAAAGTGGCCTTGCAAGGCTGGAGCGTGAACCAGGGCTGTCACCGCCACGAGGAAGGTCCCTAGGATGAGCGCGGCCGCCTTCAAGCGGTAGCCGATAGCGATCATGCCTCCTCCGACGAAAAGAACGAGTCCGCAGAAAATGGATACGAGCCGCGGACTGGGGACCCACTCGGGCATCAGTTTTTGTATCAAATCGTCGCTTACAAGGTGTTCGCCGCCCAATCCGATGAAGATCAGGCTAAAAAGGATGCGGAATACCAGGTCGGAAAAGTCTTTGCTCATGTTTTTAGGCCTTGCTGTTGGGACCCCACTCCTTGACGCCGGGCAGCGTTCGGTAAAGCAGCTTGTGGTACAGGAAGCGGGGCAGGATGCGCCTCAAGAAGTAGAACAGGATGGCGTCGGGAGTGCCGGCAGCTCGAAGGGGAGGGCGCTTCATTTGGCAAACCTTGTAAATGCGTCTGGCCACGTCCGTGGAGGTGCATGGGGTACGGGTCATTATCTTTTCCACGAAGGCCTTCATGTTTTCGTAGTGGCGGTCGTATTCCTGCGACGATTCTCCGGACGCTTTCTTTTTCGAGAAGAGAACCTTGGTGAAGGCCAGCGAATTTATGAAGCCCGGGCGCACTAGGCTGACATGGATGCCCCAGGGCTTGAGCTCGTACCAGAGCGATTCGCTGGCTCCCTCCAAGGCGAACTTGGAAGCTGAATACGACGCCATGGTGGGCATGGCCATCATGCCGCCTACCGAAGAGATATTCACAATCCGTCCGCTGCGCCGCCGCCGCATGCTGGGCAGGCACTCGCGTACGAGGTGCATGGCTCCGAGATAGTTTACTTGCAGTTGCTTCTGCTCGTCCTCGATCGTCATGTCCTCGACGGTGGAGCGATACGAGATGCCGGCATTGTTGACGAGGATGTCGACCGGGCCGATCTCTCTTTCTACCTTCCGAACCAGAGCTGTGCTGCCGGCGTAGTCCGCGACGTCCAGAGGCTCCACCGATACCTTTTCGCTCTGGGCGACTGGACGCGAGAGGAGCTCTTGCACGGACGACGGCAAAGCAGTCGCGACGATGCGGTAATGACCCTGCTCGAAGAGCTTGATCAATTCATAGCCGATGCCGGAGCTGCAACCGGTGACGAGGACGATGGAGGGAGCGGAACTCAAGTTTCGATTGGAACCCTAATTGATTTTCCGAAAACGTAAAGCCCTCGCTCGCGAGACGCGCAAGCTCGAGAAACGTTCAAAAATAAATGCGATTTTTGTGATAAAAAAGTGTAGTTGAGAGCTTGATACAGGGCGTGTTTTGCGCATCTGGAATCGACCTCCCCTAGGTAGTCTGGAAGGCTTGTCTACGTATAAGCAGGGTGGGCTAAGGCGAAGGCAGTAGGGGGCATTGCGGGATACTGTAAATGGGCTGTTATACGCTTGTAACTATTCTATCAATAGGGGCCTAGGATGTTGAAAATAAGGATTTTGCGGCGATAGTATTAGCACCTCAACGTTCTATGAAAGTGACTCCGAAAAACATAAGAAACAGCCTAGTTTGCCTAGGCTCAGCATTAACCTTTTGTTTTTCCGTTCACGCTCAAAGTACCTTGCATTGTCTTGAGGACGGAGCGTGGTTGCCGGTGTACGAAGTGCGGGGGAACTTTCCGTATTGCTTTATTGGAGACGGGCTTTTGAAGAGCTCCAGCGATAGGGTGACCATGCTATCCAGCAAGGCTTTTGCGGACGGTTACTTGGAGGTGGAGATTTTGGAGAACACGCGTTCTGGCGTAGTGCAGAGCGATGGGGTTCCCCGGTTCACGGCGAACGCAGGCTGGTTCCAGTTTACGGCGCGGGTGACCGCTATGGACGATGTCTCGGACGCCTATTTTGTGATGCGCTACGACAAGCTGGGTGAAGCTGCCTTCAGTTGCCGTTCGATCGGGGATATGAAGGCGGGGCAATCGAAGGTGATCACGCTCTTCAAGAAGCTCCAATACGAAATGCCGGAGCAGCTCCACTTCTATACGGGGATGGAAGAGATCCGAACAAATTTGGTGCCGTCGAGCTACACCTACCGCTTCGGCGACTTTTATCTGGAACCGACGGCTGAGCAAGTGCCCCCTGACATGGTGGCTTCGCTGCATTAGCCGCCAGGGATTAAGGGCTCGTTGGATTGGGATAAAGAAAAGGCGGATCGCCTACCCCTAAGCGATCCGCCATAGTTTTCTTTGTTACCCCATAAGTGGACTCGCTAAGCGATGTCCATCTGCCTTTGTAAGACGTCCTAGGCTTCAAAATGTTCAGTAGAATTCGGACTTTTTTTTTCTCAGAACGGTGAAGCTGGGTAGGAGCACGTACGCCGAAGGCGACGCGGGAGGGTGAATCGCGGTCAAGCGCTAGGGTCGTCTCGGACCGCGGGGGCGAGAGGAGCTCAAGGGCCGCGACCGCAGCGGCGGCGGTCGAATCCGCCTTACTTTTCGGTGAGCTTTACGCCGCCGGGAACGAATTCGATGAGGCGTTGCTTATAAAGGTTTCCGAGAGCTTGCTTGAACGCTTTCTTGCTGACGTCGAAAGCCTCTCGGATGGCTTCCGGGGAGGAGCGATCGTCGAGATCCAGGCTGCCGCCCTTGGCTTTTATCGTATCGAGAATTTGTTCGGCGAGGGGGGCGACTCGAGTGTAGCCGGAGAGGTCGCGGCGCAAGTCGATGTTTCCATCGGGGCGGACTTTGTTGACGTAGCCCTTGAAGCGTTGGCCTACGGAGAGGGGTTCCGACAGTTCGTTGTCGTACAGCAAGCCGATGTGGGAGCTGTTGATGATGGCCTTGTAGCCGAGCGGCGTCTCGCCGACCACGATCAAGTCCACTTGCTCCTGGGGCTTGTAGGTTGCCCGGTACTTGCTGAGGAAGCGGGCGTGCTTTTCGCTGGCGACGATGCGGCCGCTCGCGTCGTCGACATAGATGCGAACCACTCGCGTATCGCCGACTTGCACCCGGCCCTTTTGTTCGCGGTAGGGCAGGAGCAGGTCCTTGCTCAGCCCCCAATCCAAAAAGGCGCCTACCTTTTCGTGGACTTCGACGACTTTGAGGGCTGCAAATTCGTCTACTTCAGCCAGCGGTTCTTCAGTCGTCGCCACGATGCGGTCTTCCGAGTCGAGGTAGACGAAAACGGAAAGCTTCTGGCTGGGCGTAAGGCGCTTTGGAACGAAGGCGTTGGGCAGGAGGATATCGCCGAGCTCCTCGCCGTCGAGATAGAGGCCGTGAGGGGATTCGTTGAGGATGGACAATGTATTCCGTTTGCCGAGTTCTGCCATAGAGGGTTGGGACGGTGAGGAGTCGGGGCCTCGTCTGCAAGCTTCCTCAGCGCCGGCTTTTCGGGCGCAGACCGGACTTCGGATTTTCCCTTGGCCTTCCGGCTGGCGAGCGGCAGATTTCGGATCGGGATGGAAGAGGAGACAGAAGACGAGAAACTGGCGATAATCGGCAGCTACGCTTCGGCGAGAATGGCCCACGAGGCGGGGCTTTCCGTTTTGGCTTGCGGACAGCCGTATTGGGTGAGGATCGTGGAAGGCCGCTACTTGCTGGTGGTTTTGGGGGAGGACGCCCGGCGGCTCAAGCGGGAGGTGGACGAAACGGAGGCGAAAAACCGGTTTTGGCCCCCGCGCGGGCTCGACCTTTCGGCGCCGTCTACGGCGAAATGGCCTACGGCGGGCTTGGTGGGATTGCTGGTTGTTATGTTCGCTTTGCAGAACGAATTTCCCGCATTGGCGGATGCCGGGCTGAACAGTCGCGAGGGCTTGATCGCTGGCGAGTGGTGGAGGGTCTTGACGGCTGTAAGCTTGCACGCGGACGTAGGGCATCTCGCCGGCAACTTGATGGGGCTTTCGCTCTTCGCGTATCTTTCCTGTCGATACATGGGAAGTGGCTTGGCTTGGACTCTGGTCTTGCTCAGCGCTGGCCTTGCGAATCTCAGCAACGCTTTGTTGAGAGCGAGCGAATCCTTCTCCTCCCTTGGCGCCTCCACCGCTGTGTTCGCGGCCTTAGGCTTGCTCGCTGGCTACCCGGTGGGCAGCTACCTGAGAGCTCGCGTGGAGATTCAGACTCGCGATTGGTTGGTTCCGTTCTTTGGCGGGTGCGTGGCCTTCGCTTGGATGGGCGGAGGGGAGTTCCCTACCGATGTCGCGGGGCATGTTTGGTCCTTTGGATACGGCTCCCTATTTGGAGCGGCGGCGGCGTGGAGCGGATTGTCCAAGCGACTGGGCAAAGTTGCCCAAGGAGGCTTGCTGGCGCTTGTCGGCCTTGGCCTGCTGCTTAGCTGGCTGCTCGCTTTGGGGACGATTTAGCCTCGATCAAAAGTCGATGGTGTAGGGTGTGTTCTCTTCAGCCACGGTTACGGGCCAGTTGAACTCCTCCCGGATGCGAGCTTGCAGGGCGTTTGCTGCCTCGGGTTCGCCGTGGGTTAAGTAGACTCGCTTGACCGGCTTGTTGAAGGCCATGAGCCAAGCCAGCATTTCCAAGTAGTCGGCGTGTCCGGAGAAGCCGTCGATCGCGTCGATATGGGCCCTCACCTGGACATCTTGGCCGAACATGCGGATGCTTTTCTTCCCGTCTCGCAGGGCTCTGCCGCGAGTGCCCTCCGCCTGGTAGCCAACGAAGAGGACGGTCGCGAGCGGATTGGGAAGGTTTTGGCGGAGGTGGTGCAAGATGCGTCCGCCGGCGACCATTCCGCTTCCGGCGATAATGATGCAGCGATCCGTGGTTTTGCAGAGGGCTTTCGAGTCACGTTGGTTGGCGATGAGATGAAGCTTTTGGGGGCGAAAGATATCGATCCCGGACAAGGCCTTGGCCCGGCAGCTGAGGTTTAAGTCGCGCAAATGGTTCTGGTGGGTTTCGAGAGCTTTCAGGGCCATCGGGGAATCGAGGTAGATGGGAACGGAAGGGATTGCTCCTTCAGATTCCAGTTCGCGGATGAGAAACAGCAGGCTTTGGGAGCGGCCGACCGCGAAGGAGGGAATCATGACAGGCGCGTTGCGGCTGAAGGCCTTTTCCAGTGCCTCGGCAAGTTCCGACTTGATGTCTTGATGCGAGTGCAGGCGGTTTCCGTAGGTGGACTCCATGACTAGGTAGTCGACGTTGTAGGGCTGGGAGGGCGGCCTGAGGATCGTGTCAGCGGGCCGACCGATGTCGCCGGAGAAAAGCAGCTTCTTGGTCCCGTCCTCGCGGTCCATGGCCTTAAGGCTCAGGAATCCGGACCCAAGGATGTGCCCGACGTCCCGGTATTTGCCGGCAATGCCCTCGATTGGGGAAAACTCGTCGCCGAACGAAACGCCGTAGAGCAGGTCTGCGGCTCTTTCCGCGTCTCGCTGGTTGAAGAGGGGAAGCGCTGGATTGTGTTTGGAGTAGCCTTTCTTGTTGGCGAATTTGGCCTCTTCTTCCTGGAGATGGGCCGTATCGGCTAAAAGGATACGAGCGAGCTCCACAGTGGGATGCGTAGCGTAGATGGGACCTCGGTATCCGTCTTTCACGAGGCGAGGCAAGTAGCCGATGTGGTCTACGTGGGCATGGGTCAGCAGCACGCAGTCTATGGAACGCGGATCTACGGGGAACGGATCCCAGTTCTTCAAGCGGTTTTGCTTGGGGCCTTGAAACAGGCCGCAGTCCACGAGAATCCGCTTTTCTCGCGTTTCCAGGAGGTGTCGAGATCCGGTGACTGTTCCAGCGGCGCCGAGGAAACGAAGGGTGGACTGTGTCGCATTCATCTTGATACAAGCTAGACCGCGATTCGCTATTTTGCGAGCCGACTCGATGTAATTCCCGAATGGAAAACAGCTTGGAACGAACGCGACGATCGCGCGGCGCGGACCGCGAGGTAGTTACCGCCCAGGAACCGGCTAGGCGAGTCCGCAAAAAAGCCGCCGGCTGCGAGGCAGCGGGCGGCAATTTGTTGAAAGGGGGCAGTGGTTTTAGTTGGTGATGTCGAAGGTGGTGCTGCCTTCGCGCACTGGATAGTAGACTTCGTACCACTTTTTCTGGGCGGCGCTGCCCGCGTAGTCCTTGAGGGCTTGCGGATTCTTGAACTCCATCACGAAGGCGTGGCTGCGGTTGCCTTGAGCTTTGATGGTCTTGATCCAGACGCGCTCGATCCCGTCGTATTCCTTGGCGAGGGTGACAACGCCATCGAGAGCCGCTTGGATTCCCTCGTCGGTAGCGTCAGCCTTCCAGGAAACCGTTACCACGTGGATCACGGTGCCGGGGGTGATGGCGTCGTGCTTTTCGTGATGGGCGGCGTTGAGGGTGATTGCTCCGAAAGCAAGGCAAGCGAGACTGATGAGTGTGAGTGCAACTTTTTTCATAATTTGGTGCGTTAAAGGAAGTTAGTCAGAGGCAGGGTCGCCGTTACGGAATGCTAACGCAAGGTTTGGGCCAGTGATTGCCGCAAATTCTCGATTGCGCCGAATGCCCGAGGTCCTCACCCATACCAGCTCTTCATGAACCGAAACCTACACGTTTATCGCAACCTAGGAGTCGCCGTGGCCAGACGGACCTGCGGGCGCTGCCGCTCGGAAACATGCCATAGCATCTATTTCGAAACGGATGCGAACCAACGTAAGCTTTGCTCGATCGGTTGCAACGAGTGCGGCAGCGGCACATCCATTTCGGAAGCCCTCTACGACGAGCTTTACGAACTTAGTTTCGCCTTTGACCAGCTGCAGGACGGAACGCTCTCGCCAGACGCCTTCGACAGGAAGATCCCAGACGCTTCGCGGCGTTTTCTCGCTTCCTTGGCGGAGGAAGGCGTTGGAGATTTAAATGAGGACAAATCTAAAGGGCCCGTCGCTGCAGGCGTGGGGAGCAAGTCCGGACCAGCCTCTTGGCCGAAGCCGAAACAATTGGATTCCCGCCCGCCTGAATTGGTTTTGAGAAACGGTCTGGGCGATACCCTGGGCACTGGCATCTTCATGGCGGTCTTGACTGGCTTGGTGGGGCTGGCCTTTTCTCTCTTTTTCGAATTTCCCGCGTGGATGATGGGCGGGTCAACGGTCGCCGTCGTCGCTTGCCAAGCGGGAGGCGGCTTCCTGGTTGGGACCTGGTTGAGCCGCAAGCGCTTTCCCCGTCGCGTGAAAATCTCGCAATCCGGCTTGCTTATCGAGCCTAGGGGGAAAGGCGATGCCCGACGCTACCCATTTAACGCGGTGAGTCGGGTAAACTTTGGCGAAGGTTCGAAGTACCTGACCGTGTGGCTGGGCGACGGAAACACTTTCGTGGTGCGAGCCGACAAGGCTGCCCTCCCGGCCCTCGACCGCTACTTCGGCAAGTAAGGAGACGGCGCGTGAGGCTCAAGCGTCGCTTTTCCGCTGCAGCGCCTTTTTTCCCGATTCAAGGGTTTCGATGATCTTGTCGACATCGTAGACGCTGCCAGACCAAGTGCCCCCGCTGGCCGACTGCAGCGCGGCCCATAGCTTGGTGTCGGCCGGCAGATGGGGGTGCGGAGCAAAGATGGGGTTTGTCTCGCGGTTCGCCAATACGGCTGCGCCTTCCTCGGGTGTGAGCAACGAATGCGGATCAGTACCGATAAAGTGGATACTGCCTGTGAGCTGGTCGCGATCGACTCGGATTTGAACGATGTCGCCGTCGAGCAGCTTTCCGACTGGACCGCCTGCGAGCGCTTCCGGACCGACGTGACCAATACAGGCCCCGGTGGATACGCCCGAGAAACGGGCATCGGTGAGGATCGGGATATGCTTGCCCCATGGCAGGTGCTTGAGCGCGGAAGTAAGCTGGTAGGTTTCTTCCATGCCGGTGCCGGCTGGCCCGCAACCAGCCAGTACGATGACGTCGCCCTGCTCGATGCCTCCGGACTCTCCCCCCTTGATGGCTCGAATCGCGTCTGATTCGCGAGCGAAGACGCGGGCCTTTCCGGTGTGCTGGTAAACGTTGTTGTCGTCGATCAAGCTAGGGTCGATGGCTGTCGCTTTGATGACAGAACCGTCAGGGGCAATGTTGCCGGTAGGAAAGACGAGAGCGGAGCTATATCCATTTGCCCGAGCTGTTTTCGGGCCGAAAATGACGTCGGAAGCCTTGATCCCGTCGAGCTGTCGCAGCCGCTCCTTGGCAGCGGCTCGAGTTTCGCTTTTCTCCCACCAGTTGAGATTTTCGCCCAGCGTACGGCCGGATACGGTCAAGACGTCAAGATGCAGGAGCCCCATCTCTCTCAGGTGAAGCATGACTTCCGGGACTCCACCCGCCATGAAGACCTGCACGGTGGGATGGTTGCGAGGTCCATTTGGGAGGGCGTCCACGAGTCGGGGCGTCGACCGGTTGACCCGTGTCCAATCTTCAACTGCAGGCTGACGTAGCCCCGCAGCGTGGGCGATGGCGGGGATGTGGAGCAACAGGTTGGTGGATCCGCCGAATGCCGCGTGCGTTACCATAGCGTTTTCGACGGATTTGTCTGTGAGGATCTCCGCGAGGGGCGTTGCCGATTCGGCGAGCTGAAGGAGGGCGAGGGCCGAGCGCTTGGCGAGATCGATCCAAACGGGTTCTCCCGATGGACAGAGGGCACTATGGGGAAGACTGATTCCGAGCGCTTCGGCAACCACTTGCGAGGTGGCTGCAGTGCCGAGGAACTGGCAGCCGCCGCCCGGCGAACCGCAGGCTTTGCAACCCATTTCCACCGCATAGTCGTAGGATATGGTGCCGTGCACGAATCGGGCTCCGATGGTTTGCACTTTTCCGGCGTCTTCCGCCCCCTCAGCTGGCAAGGTGACGCCGCCGGGTACGATCACTCCCGGCAGTTCGCTACAGCCCGCGAGAGCTAGCATGGTGGCAGGCAGGCCCTTGTCGCAGGTGGCGATCCCAAGCACGCCTTTGCGCCTGGGCAAGGAGCGGATGAGCCGCCGCATGGTGATGGCCGCGTCGTTGCGGTAGGGCAGGCTGTCGAACATGCCATGCGTCCCTTGCGAGCGTCCGTCGCAAGGATCGCTGCAGGTAGCGGAGAAGGGTAGAGCCTTGTTTGCGGTGAAGGTCTCAGCAGCGGCTCGGGCGAGCTTGTCGATCTCCCAATGCCCAGTGTGGTAGCCGAGGGCGACAGGGGATCCGTCCGCGTCGCGCAGCCCGCCCGAGGTACTGACGATAAGGAAGGGGTCCCTTCCGATTTCCGAGGCTCGCCAACCCATCCCGGCGTTTTGCGTCAGGCCAAACAGGTCTCCGCTAGGCGAGTCGCGAAGTTGTTCCGCGGATACAGGCAAGCGACCTTCCGGCGCCTGGCCGGAAGTGCGTGTCCTCTCAATGGGCTCGGAGCTGGGGAAAATGTCCGAGAGATCTATTTTTCGGGGCATAAATGAAGGACGGCGTCAGGCGTCTGCCGTCGTCCACTTGCCGTTGACGAGGCGATTGAGCGTGCCAGTGGGGTTCTTCTTTCGCAGAGCCACGGGCAAGCGGTGCTCGCGAACGTTGTCGTAGCTATGCAAGGCGCTGAAGCGAATGACGCTCGCGGGGAAGCCAACTGCGGTGAAGCCCGGGTGTCCAGTTGCTGGATACGGTCCGCCATGGTTCATCGAGGGGCAAACGGCGACGCCGGTGGGTACCTTGTCGTTGAGGAGGCGACCCACTTTAGTGCGTAGCGTCTTGGCGAGGCCTGCGTAGCTGTCGTCATCGCGGCCTTGTGATTCGCTGTAGATGCTTCCGGTCAGGTTGCCTTCTAGGGCTGCGGCGACGGCCTTTAGCTGCTCGATGTCCGTGGCTGTGACGACGAGACATACGGATCCGAAGGCTTCGCTCTGCAGCTCGGAGGGGTTGGCGAGGAAGGTGTCCCCGTCAACGGTCAGCAAAGTAGGCTCGTATCCAAAATGTGCTGTATTGGCTACGTTTCCGCCAGCTGCGACTTTTGCTCCGGCAGCCTTAAGTTGTTCGACTGCGTTGGAGACGGCTTTTACCCCGCCGCCCGTCAGCAGGATGCCTGGAGGGGTTTGGGAGAAGCTTTCCGCCATCTGCTCGATCAATGCTGAAGCCTCCTTGCTCTCCTGAAGGACGACCAGGCCAGGCTTCGTGCAGAACTGGCCTGCCCCGAGAGTGCAGGAAGCGTGGAGCTCCTTGCCGATCTCCGGGCCGCGTTCCTCAAGGGCTCCGGGCAATACGAAGACTGGGTTTACGGAGGACATTTCCAGGTAGATGGGCGTGCCCGCCTTGTCGGCTGCCTCCTTCAGGGCGAGCCCGCCGGGCCGGCTGCCGGTGAATCCGACGGCCGCTACCTTGGGATGGGCCACCAGCTTCAGGCCATTTTCGGGTGCCGTGCCATAGAACAACTGCACGGTGCCGCTGGGCAATCCCATCTCGTTGGCCGCCTCTTGCGCCAGTTCCGCGAGAAGTTGGGTCGTGTACGGGTGGGCTGGATGGGCCTTGGCGATGACGGGGTTTCCGGCGGCGATTGCCGAGGCAAAGTCTCCTCCGGCGATGCCATTGTAGGCGAAGGGAAAGTTGTTCGGACCGAACACCACGACTGGGCCGCCGAGGGGACCGTGCATGGAGTGGATGTTATTTTCGGTGTCCAAGGTGGGACGGGCCCAATCTCCGGAGCGCGCAGCGGCGGCGGCTTGACGGATCTGGTTGATGGTTCGAGGGATTTCCACGCCTGCCAGGCGGGGCGAAACGGGTAGCCCTGTCTCTTCGTGGGCTATGGCTGCGAGACGATCGGTGGCGACTTCGATCTTAGCCGCATAGGTTTCCAGGAAGGCTGCGAGCGTGCTGGGCTCGGTTTCGAGCAGCGCTTGGGCGGCCTCGTAAGCGGCGTCTACGATGGACTCGATTTCTTGCCAGTTCGACTCTGGAAAGGCTCGCTCCTTCAGCTCGGCCTTAGTGCTAGGATTGAAAGCGTGAAACTGTGAACGCGGCGAGCTGGAATCTGTCCAGGCTCCGTTGAAGAGGATCTTCTGCATGATGATTTTGGGGGGAAGTTGGGTTAATAGGCGTGTTTGAGGTCGAGGCTAGATTGAGCGACCTCCCTGTCTAAAGGAAAAACGAGGATTCACCGAGTTAAACGACTGAAACGTTGAGTAGGCAACGACTTCCGAGGCGGGTTAAATAGTGAGAGCGGATTCTAGACGCCTCCGCGTCAGCTTTTTTTAATGGCCTTGCCTCGAATTTTGGGCAGCACTTTAGGGCTTATGAAGTATCGCAGATATGGTCGCACTGAGATTAAGATGCCGGTAATCACCTGCGGCGGGATGCGTTTTCAGCAGAGCTGGTCGGATATTCCGTGGGATGAGGTCAAGCGAGGCGGGCAGGCAAACCTGGAAGCGGCGGTGCGGTTCTCCTTGGAGGTTGGTTCCAACCATATCGAAACGGCCCGCGGCTATGGCTCTTCCGAAATGCAATTGGGCATGATTCTTCCCAAGTTCAATCGGGAAGAACTGATCCTGCAAACGAAGGTGGCTCCGGAGGAGGATCCCAAGGTTTTCCTGGAGAATTTCGAGAAGTCGATGGCGTACCTGAAAACGGACTACGTCGACCTGTTCTCCTTTCACGGGATAAACAATGCGGAGATTCTCGATTGGGTGTTACGCGACGGGGGCTGCATGGAGGTGGCTCGCAAGTTGAGGGAGCAGGGGCGCATCCGGCACATCGGCTACTCCACGCATGCGAGCAACCAGGTGATTTGCGAGGCGAACGCCAGCGGACTGTTCGACTACTGCAACGTGCACTGGTACTTCGTGAACGAGCTCAACTGGGAGGCGATTCAAGTCGCCAAGCAGCAGGACATGGGCGTCTTCATCATCAGTCCGAACGACAAGGGCGGCAAGCTCTACTCTCCTCCGCAAAAGCTGGTGGAGCTTTGCGGCGACCTTCATCCGATGCAGTGGAATGCCTTGTTCTGCCTATCCAGGCCGGAAGTCCACACCTTGAGCATGGGCGTGAGCTGTCCCCAGGATTTCGATACGCACCTGGAAATGCTCGACTATTACGACAAGGCCGAGGAAACGATGAAGCCGGTCGAGGAAAAGCTGCGGGCCGAGATGGTCAAAACCTTAGGAGCGGATTGGTGCGCTGGGTGGTGGAAAGGGATTCCCGAATGGGAGGAGTTGCCCGGCGGCGTCAACGTCAAGGAAATCATGCGACTTTACACCTATGCGAAGGCTCTGGATATCGTGGAATGGGGCAAGATGCGCTACAACTTGCTTGGAAACGCGGGACACTGGTTCCCGGGCCACAAGGCTAAGGATTACGACGAGGGGGAAATGCGCGAGAAGCTGTCCGAAAGTCCGTTTGCCGACCAGGTTCTCGGCCTTCTGGAGGAGGCGCACCAGATGTTCGACGACGCGGAGGTGAAGCGCTTGAGCGAGAGCTGATCGGTCCTGGTCAGGAGGGGGGTGCCCCGGGCAAATACTTCTCGACGATCTTGAGCACCGCGGCGCGGCTAGTCGGCTTTCTGATATACTCATCGAATCCGTAGGCCATGATTTCCTCTTCCTCCGATTGGCTCGCGTAAGCCGTGTAGGCGATGATCGGGAGGTTGGGGCGCTTGCGCTTGAGGATTTGAGTCGCTTCTTTTCCGTCGAGGACAGGCATCTTGATGTCCATCAGGACCAGATCGATGCGGCGCTGCCGGTCTTCGCAAATTTCGACAGCCTTTGCTCCGTTTTCCGCCCGTATCAAACGGAGCCTGGTTTCCTTTAGGATCCTGTCGATCAGTTGATAGTTCGAATCTTCGTCTTCCGCGACGAGCAAGGTCGGCTGGTCTTCCTCCTTCGCTAAGGCGCCGGGGGAGGGGAGCTCGGGCGCTTGATCTGAGGAGTTGTCCGTGGAGGCTAAGCTTCTGACGAGAGGCAAGGTGAAGGTGAAGACTGATCCCTCTCCGTAAGTTGAAGCCACGGATATCTGCCCTCCGAGTTGGTCGACCAAACTCTTCGAAATGGAAAGGCCAAGTCCGGTTCCCCGGAACACTTCGTGCGGGTTGTCCTCGATTTTTTGGAATCGGTTCCAAATGGTGGAAAGGTTCTCCTCGGTGATTCCGATTCCGCTGTCCTCCACTCGAAAGCGGATCTGATCGTTCCGCTCGTCAATTTCGTAGGATACGGTGACGTGTCCCTGAGTCGTAAATTTCAGGGCGTTGCTGACCAGGTTGGTGATCACTTGGGTGAGGCGTTGTTTGTCGCTCACTATCTCGTAGGCTTCGCCGCTGAGGTCGCCCTCGAAATTCAGGCTGACTCCATCTCGCTTCAATCCGCCCGGGTGGGCGACGAAGGCGTTCTCGATATCCCGGAGCAATTGCTTCAGGTCGAACTTCGTCTTGTGGATTCGCAGTTGGCCGGCCTCGAGCAGCGAGATGTCTAGTATGTCGTCGATGATGTTGTTCAGCGAGGCACAGTTGCCTTGTATCAGGGAGATGTATTCGAGCTTTTCCTCTTCGGAAAAGCCGGGAAGGCCGATGAGTTCCGAGAACCCGACGATGGCGTTCATCGGCGTGCGTATCTCATGCGACATGTTGGCCAGGAAGGAAGATTTCAGCCGATCCGATTCTTCTGCCTTCAGCTTGGCTCTCTCCAGTTCGCTCGTACGGTGGGCGACTATCTGTTCTAGGTTCGCTTGGTGGGAGGCGAGCTCTTCGGTCTTGCTGGCCAGCAACTCGTTCGCCTCCTGAAGGTCGGAGGTCCTGTGCTTGACTAGAAGTTCGAGCTGGGCCTGGTGGTGGCGCTGCCGCCGCGTGAGGTAGACATAGAGCAAGCACAGCAAAGCGAGGAGGACGATGCTCGAGGACGCGATAAAAACGGGTTCCTGCCAAAACGGCTTCAATATTTCGAATGTCAGCAGGGGGCCGCTGTTGATCCATTTGCTGGATGGAGTCCGGCCTTCGACGATAAAGCTGTACTTGCCCGGAGCGAGGGCTGTGTAGGTCATGTAGTTTCGCTTTCCACCGTAGATCCAGTCTTTGTCCAAGCCTTGCAGGCGATATCGGAATTCGTTTTGCCCCGGGGCGCTGTAGTCGGTTAGCGAAAAGGAAAGGGTCAGGTAATTCTGGTCGTGAGGGAATTTCAGGGCGACGCTTTGATCGGTCTGGTGTATCCGCTTGTCGAATACCTTGGCGGATGACAATACGACGTTTCTTTGGGTTTCCTGCTTTCTGATGGTCAGCGGATCGAAGGAGTTGAAGCCGCCGTCGCCGCCCGCGTAAATCATCCCGTCCGCCCCCATGGCGATCGCGTTCGGCTCGAACACGTCGCTTTGCAGCCCGTAGTTGCTGTCAAAAGTCTCGAGCGTGTCCTCGCTGGGGTTGAACTTGCTGATGCCCCGATTGGTCGTGAGCCAAAGGTTTCCCCTGATGTCTTCAGCAATGCCGAAGATGGAATGGCCGACCGTTTCCATCTGGCGAGAGAAGCGCTCGAAACTGCGACGCTCCAAGTCGAACAAGTTGAGCCCGTCGAGTCGGGTGCCGATCCAGATGCGTCCGCGCGCGTCCTCGTAGACAGAGCGTATCTTGTCTCCGCTAATCGAGGTCTCGTCTTCCTGGGAAGGCATATAGGCCTCCAAGGTATTCATCTCGGGATCGTAGAGGTAGAGACCGTCGTGATGGGTTCCAATGAAGAGCAGGCCTGTCTTGTTCCGATAGAGGGCTTTGATTTCCTTTCCGGACTGCGGGGAGAGGTCTATCCCGTCGACCTCCGGAAACGCGGTGAAACTTCCGTCGGCGGGGTCGAATATCTGCAAGCCGTAGTTGGTGCCTACGTAAAGCTTGTTGTCTGGCGCTTCGGCAAGTTCGCGCACCACGTAGGTGCTATAGTTTTGGAAGCGTTGTTCCTCTCTGATGAAGCGCGAAACCCCTTTTTCAGTTCCCAGCCAAACTGTTCCGCTGCTGCTTTCCAAGATGTCCTCGATGCGATTGTCGAAGATGTCGCCTTCGCTTTCGCCGCTGTAGTAGTTGGCCAGGTACTGGTCCGAGTTCGGATCGTAGAGATTCAAGCCGCCTCGCTTGGTTCCTACCCACAGCAGTCCCTCGCGGTCGACGAGCAAGGACATGACGTGAGTTCCGAAGAGCCCTCCGTCCCGTTCGATGCTGCCCCGTTGCAGGGGGAAGGTTTCGATGATTTGATCGTAAATGAATATGCCTTCGAACTTCGAACCGATCCAGACCAGGCCGTTTCTGTCTTCATGCAGGGAGCGAATGCTGTTGCTGAGCAGGCCCTCGCTGTTGGAGGGAGAAACGCGGATGCTGCGAATCGAGTTTTGGACTGGGTCGATGATGCGCAGCCCGTCCGAGAACGTGCCGACCCAAATGTAGCCGCGGCGGTCGCTGAGCAGGCATTGGACGTTGGTCTCTTCTTCGTCGGAGCCAGCCTCGTGAAGCTTGATTTCGGTGTACCTGCGTTCGGTCCGGTTGTAACGGCCGATGCCGGTCTGGTGGCCAAACCACAGATTGCCACGGTTGTCTTCGATGATATCGAAGAAGTCGTTGGAGCGCGGGTTTCGTTCGCCGAAGTCGATGAAGGCTGGGGGTTCGAAAATGCCGTCCAAGTCGTTGTAGACATAGGCTCCGTTGCGTGTCGCGATCCAAATGAGGCCGTAGTGATCTTGGTAGACCTTTTGGCAATTCAAGACGGAATTCTCGCTACCGCTGGCGTTGTGCGAAACGCTCACGGACTCGAAGGCGGCGCTGTCGCTTTCGCGAAGGAAAATGCCCCTGTTCGTCGCGACCCAAATCCTCCCGCGAGCGTCCTGCAGGACCTTGAGCACGGAACGTCTACGCGGGTCGGAAGGATCGCTTTCCAATGCGACGCGGTGGATGGCGTTTCGCCTCCGGTCGTAGGTGTTCAAACCTTCTTCCGTCGAAATCCAGAGAAGCCCGCTATCGTCGAAGTACAGGTCGTTGATGTAGTCGCTGTATAGCTCGTCGTAGGCGTTTTCCCCTTTGCTGAACACCGTGAACTCGGATCCGTCGTAGCTAGCGAACCCACCAGCCTCGAAGCCGATCCACATGACTCCGTCGGCATCCTGCACAATGCTTTTGATCGTATTTCCGGGCAGGCCGCTATCCCTTGAAATGTGCTTGAAGGTGAGCTCCTTTTGGAAGGCTTCAGCAGGGGCGCAAAGCTGCAAGCAGGCCACGGCCAACGCCGCGTTCAAGACGAGTCTCGACGCTATCGTCAAAAATTGCGGCGTGTAGGGATGGGTAGCCAAAACTGCGGGGTAGTTACTGGGTACAAACTACTGAATTTCCTTGGCCCTTTTCAATATTCGCCGCCTCGAAACGCCGCCGCCGCTGGTTTTAGATTGTTATTTTACCAATAGGACCGTGTTAAAGCGCTGCGTCGACTGGTTTGGCAGCAGCTCTACTGCTCCCGCAGCCAGAGTATGTTGGTGACGATACGCGGGTAGTAGAGCGAGCCGTGAGCGACGCCGGAACGGAATTGGTCCGAGCAAGCGGAAAGCTTGGACCCTTCGCGCTCCCAGCGGGCGTGTGCTCGGTCAGCCTCGAACTGTCCCTTTCCGAAGTCGAAGCCGAGAATCTCGCGAGCGACGAATTGGCAGAGGTTGATCTTCGACATCCAAGAGTTGTCGGCGGAGGAGGAGAGCTTCCAGCCTCCGTCCTCGTAGAGGCAGATGCCCGTGTCGATAACATGCTTCAAGTGCTTCTTGAGCGTCTTGATGTAATCGCCGTAGGGGCCCTGCTCGCTGGTCACCTCGCTCAGGCCCATAAAGTAGGGATAGACGAGGGCTTCGATGGCTGGAATGATGGCGCTGGTATTGCCTTCTTCCAGTACAGCCGGAATGTATCCAAGATTTGGATCGTAACCTTCGGTCAAGGTCTTGGCTGCGAGGGACGCTGCCTCTCGGGCTTCCTTGGATAGCTCGTCGAGCTCCGAGAGCTCGAAGAGCTTTTCGAGCGCCACGTAGGAGGCCCACATCTTGCCGCCAAGGTAGATGTTGCGTCGTGATTGCCCGAGCGAGTGGTCGAGCGAATCGTAAGTGGTGATCTCGCCGCCGCCCTGGGTGCGCGATGATTCCAGGCTCATGATCCCGTCGCGTTGGGCGGGGTCGTGATGGTCGCGGTTTTGCAGGGAGGTGAAGCATTCGACGAGAATGTGCCGGTAGCGGCGAAGGAATTCCTCGTCGTGCGTTTTGGATAGGTAAGCGCCTGCGCAGAGCACCCAGTTGGTCAATTGCTCGCAGGTCATGTGCGAGAAGCAGGCTCGGTCGAGCCCTCCGACCTCGTAGGAGCTACGGGTCGCCGGGCTCCAATGGTTCATGACGCCCATGTCGTGGGTGAAGGAAATGCCGCCAGGGTAGAGGGTTTCGGGATCCGCTGGGTCGAAAACCTCGTCGTAGAAGGAGTAGCGGTTCACGAATTGCTCGAGTTCGTTGCGCACCGTCCAAGGGTTGAAGCGCATTTCGAAGAACAGCATGTCGACGGTGAGGTCGAAGGTGTTCATCATGAGGTACTCTCCTTCGTTGACGACCCAAACCGATTGGCTGCCGTCCCAAAGCCACTGCGTCGATCCGTAGTAGCTGCGGGTGGCATGGGCGATAAGGAACTTTTGCTCGTCGTTGAGCTTCGAGCTGGCGAGTTCCTCGTCCCGCTCGCGAGCGAGCTCGAGGTACTCTTCGCGGCAGGCTATCCCGTATTCAAGAACTTGAGACAGGTTTGTGAAGTGTTGCGTGTAGTAGTACGACATCGCCCGGTTGTAGGTCGCGGTTCCCGCCTTGAAGAAGCCGAGCGTTATCTCCAGGGTTCGTTCCTCGCCGGGCGGAACGTAGATCTCCAGGCCTGCCGTGGGGCCGAGCAGGAACTCCGCAGTCGAGTGTTTACGGTTGAGGGCCGAGAGCGGGTCGAAGTCCATCCAGCAGCTCGCTTCCTCGTTTTGGGTAGCGAAGCCGATCTCTTCCCGACTCATGGCGCCGGTCAGCGTTCCGTTGGTTCGCTCGCCTAGGCTGCTCCAGCGGTGGTCGATGCCGAGGGCGAAGATGCCTCGGATCCCTTCGGTTCCATCGTTCTTGAAGGTCACGGAAACCTGCACGACAGGGCAGCTTGCGAAGGCGAGTTCGGTGGGAGTCGCATACTTCGGGTCGGGAATGGCGAAGAATGGAGTGACGATTTCAAAGGTGACGCCCGGCGCGGAAATACGGTCCGTGGCCCACAGGTATTCGCGCGTGACGTCCTTAAGCACGCGTTGAGGCCTAGCGGCTTGAAGGGAGCCTTCCACGTACCTTTCCGACTCGGAGGAGTCGTTGTCGGCGAAGAGGGGAAGCAAGTTCAGGGTTCCAGCCGCATCTTGGTAGCCGACCGAAATATCTCCCTGGTAGGGGCCAGATAGCTCGAGGCCCATGCCTCCTTTGGCTCCATGGGCTCCGCAGGTGAAGGATGCGAGAGCCCCCACGGGAGAGTGATGGGCGTGAAAGGATGGGTTTTCTGGTATCATGTCTTGAGAAGTTAGCGAGCGGTCACCCTAGGCCTAATTCTCGATTGGTAAAGTCGTGAGTCAGTCTTGCCTAAGACTGCTGGAATGCCATGGCCTGGACTTCAGGCGCGGCCCGTCCTAGACGCCGAGCTTTACGCCGCAACGATTGAGTCCGCCCGTTGCCCAGACGATTGCGAAGGCGAACGCGAGCGACTTCATAAGGCCGAGGAGGCCTGAGGTGGCGACCTCTGGTAGGCTTAGCCCGGCAAGCTCGAGCAGCGGATAAGCTAAATAGGGCAGCAAGTAGCACGTGAGGGTCGCGGATCCAGCTGGAGCAATGATTGTGTACCAAGCCTTAAGGCGCTGCTGGTCGACGATCCAGTAGATCGCAGTGAAGCTCAGGATAGCGATGCCGGCGCAGATCTGGGTCCAGGATGGGGTGGCGTGGATTTTCGATATGCCTCCCAATGGGCGCAGCAGGAAGCCGACCAGGATGCATGCGCAGCCGATTGAAACGGCGCAGGCGTAGAAGCGAGCCAAGGAAGCCCTGCCTCGGTAGTGCAGGTAGATAAGGGATAGCAAGCAGCCGCACAGGGTGAGCGCGGGAAGCGAGCCGTCGCCTACGATCCAAACGTAGTCCTTGAGGGGAGCCAGCGCGTCGAGCCAGCCCGCTAACCATGCGATATTGAACAGGGACAAGGCCAGCCAACCGACGAGAACCGAGGCAATGTTTTGAGAGGCGAAAAGCGTGTATAGCGAGCAGATCAGGTAGGACCAGCCGATAAGGCCTAAAATTCCCCACCAATGAGGCTCGATCCAATTGTATCCATTCGCGGGGGCGCTGCGGAACGTGTAGAGGAGGACGACGATGAGGGCCCAGCCGAACGCCCGAAGGGCGCGCGCTTTCGTTTTCCAGCTATCGGATTTTGGATACGAATTCCAGATGAGAATAAAGGCGGCGACCATTGTGAGCTGCCATGCCATTTTGGGCAGGAGGGCAGCCTCGGTGTCGTAATTCTCCAGATTGACCATCAAGACGCCCATGAGGATCAGGGCGGCAGAACGGGCTGCTATGTGTTTGCAGACCTGCAGGAGGTTTTCGCCCCGCTGGGCACGGGCTTGCAGCGCGAAGGGAATGGACAATCCGACGATGAACAGGAACACCGGAAAAATGATGTCGGAGAACCCCATGCCATCGGTATCGGCTGAAACGTGGAGCAGCCAGCTTGGCACGTTCGACAGGCTCCAAAAGTCGTTGACCCACACCATGAGCAGCATGGTGAGCGCTCGGAACGCGTCGATGGATCGTATCCGGTTTTCCATACGGCTTTACTCTGCGACAGCCTTGGGGAATATCTCCCTCAAAACCTTGATGGGGCCTAGCGTCCGCTCGTCAGCGTCTCCTGGGGATTCGTAGAGGTCCATGAATCTCTCCGCGCTCGACCAGTAGGTATGAAGAATGCCGCGATGCCGGTCGGCCAAGCGAGGATTGGAGTGGCGGCGAAAGTCGATCGCTTGCCGCAGTTGGGCGCGGGCGACCTCCGGCTTGTTCCAAGGGCAGGCGAGCACGTCGAAGCCCTTCAGGGCGAAGTAGGCGGGAGTCTGTTCCGCTCGCTCGTAGTGCCAGTCGCAGATGACAACGTCTTTGGGAATCAAGTCGACGGCGCGATGGGTGTCGTTGTCGCTGGCTTCCCACATCCCTAGCCCAGTGGTTTCTGCGTCGAGTAGACGGTCGCCCCACATCCAGAGCTCTTTGCCCGTTTTCGCGAGGTGGTCGCGCAGCTTGCGAACCTCTCCGGCGAAGAGCTCTGCCTTGTCCTGGCCCGCGCAGCGCGGACACTGCTCGTGCCCGATGTAGAAAACCTCGTCGAGCCCCGCGTGAAAGGCATCGGCTTCAAAGGCTTCCGTAATCTCGTCGATCAAGGCGAAGACGATTTCATGCAAGTCTGGATGCTGCGGGCAGTAGCTTTTGCAGTAGAGTCCGTCTTCGTTGGGCCACTTGTAGGTACCGGGCTCTGGCAGTTTTATCTGGGGCGTTTCATCGAATTCTGGATATACCGTGAGCAAGCGTCCGAGGGTGCTGTGCCAAGATTGGTGCCCGAGCAGATTGATTTGCGGAACGAGACGAATGCCATTCTCGCGGGCCACGGCCACGATCTTTTTCACCTGTGGCAAGGTAAGCGGCGTTTCGCTGGCGAGCTCTGGGTGGCTTTGGTAGTCGAAGCGGTAGTCTACCCGGAGGACCAGCAGGTTTATTTTCCGGGGCGCGAGTTCATCCTCGATGAAGGCGACGAAACGTTCGGCTTGATTCGTATCGGGCGCCCGAATACTGAGTCCGCGCACGGGAAGCTCCGCAGCTTGGGAAAGGAGCGAAGCGGTGAAATGGACAAGGGCGAATAGCGCCAAAAGCAATCGGGGCGTCGTCATAGCGTAGTGGGGTAGGGTTCGCTATGGTAGCAGAAACAGAAATTGCCCGATTTGCCAAACTTGATCCTGATTTTGACCAAACCGATTATCGGTCAGAGGGGCTCGCTCTACCAGAGCTTGGGCACCAGCACGGGGGTGTTGCGCTTGTAGTTTTCGTAATCCTCTTGGCCGCCCCACTTCTTGTCGGAGCGTTCCTCCAGAAGCGGTATTCCACTCACCTTGCAGAGCAGGATGGCTACGAAGACAGGGGATAGGAGGGTGCCGTGTTCCCAGCCCTCAAGCGAGGGGAAGGCGATCAAGGCGATCCCGCTCCAGAGCACGATTTCTCCGAAGTAGTTCGGATGCCGAGATCGCGACCAGAGTCCCTCTTGGATGAATTGCCCTTCGTTTTTCGGGTCGCTCTTGAATTGCTTCTTTTGCCAGTCGGCGATCGCCTCCACGGAAAATCCGGCTAGCCAAACCAGTCCTCCGGCGATCGCGAATCCGTCGAGCTCAGGGGCCCGAGGCGATGCGATGGAGGCCAGCCCAGCGGCCGCCGTGAAAGTGATCCAGAGCCCTTGCAAGGTCCAAGCTGCCCCGAAGCGAATGAAGGAAGGTTTCATCGCGTCGAAGCGACCGTCCTTCCCGCTTTTGTGGATACGGGAAAAAAGGAACCAGCCAAGGCGCCCCGCCCAAATGAGAATCAAAGCCAGCAGCAAGGTGGAGCGTGGCCCTTGGCTCGCAGCCGTGAGGTAGGCTAAAAGGGTTACGCTGATGTAGCTCAAGCTGCCGACAAGGTCGAAGTAGCGCTCCGTCTGCCAAATAAAAGCCGGCACGAAGGCGAGCCACTGCAAGGCGAAAGCGATGCCAACCGCGATGGCGAAGGGATGGAACTCGCCGCTTGACGTCTGCAAGTTCCCGTTGGAGCCGGCCAAAGCGAATGCGAGTCCGACCAGCAAGATCAGCGGTATTCCAAGTAGGGACGATTTTTCCTCTTTGTTCATGGGAGTAGGTGCAGTCTTCAGTGGGGACGAGCCAGATTCGTGTTTGAAGGCGGCCACAGGGGCTCGCCCGATGCGTCGACTGGTCCTTCAGGCAATTGGCGCCGCGACTGCTATGCAAGGTTCACTGTCCTTTTCTGCCCACTCCAATCCATCCGAGAAACAAAAGGACACCATGCGACTCGAAGTGGAATAACTTCAACCCACCGGATTTTGCCTTGATCGCCAAGGCGGACCAGATGTTGCTCGAGGCGAGACGCTCCCGCGAACGAGACGCTCGGCAGAGAGTCTCATTTTGAAGGTGGGTCGGTTTCTTCGAAAACGACTCGTGGAAATGGACTGGCTATATGCGTCTTCGGAGAAGCCGCACCACCTCTTAGGCGGAAACGGTTTTCAACTTTGAGCGAACGTCCTTGAGCATTTGCTCCGGAGACAGTCCATGGCGTGCCCGCAAATCGGATACGCTGTCGCCATGACCTACGAACTCGTCAGGCCAGGCGATGCGCGCTAGCGGGGTGGAAACGCCTTCGTCCGATAGGGTTTCCGCCACGGCGCTGCCGAAGCCTCCGGACTTGATGCCGTCTTCCATGGTTACGAGCAGCTTGCATTGCTTCGCCTGCGAGAGGAGCAGCTCGGTGTCGAGTGGCTTGACGAAACGAGCATTGACGATGGCGACGCTGAGGCCGTCTTCGGCTTCCAAGGTCTCCTTGATTCTGCG
Source organism: Pelagicoccus enzymogenes (assembly GCF_014803405.1). Taxonomy (NCBI): domain Bacteria; kingdom Pseudomonadati; phylum Verrucomicrobiota; class Opitutia; order Puniceicoccales; family Pelagicoccaceae; genus Pelagicoccus; species Pelagicoccus enzymogenes. The sequence continues at coordinate 16,072 of NZ_JACYFG010000022.1, read as the reverse complement.
GGCGTCTTTGATCATGGGGCCGAGGGCCCAGATTACCACATCGCGTCCGTCGGCAAGGATTTCTGCTTTGCCGATGGGGAGCGTGCGAGCTTCGTCCTTGATGGCGACCCCTTCTCCGGCCCCTCGAGGGTAGCGGATGAAAGCTGGCAAGTCTTGGGAGAGGGCGGTCTGCATCATGTCGACTAGCTCGTCCTCGTCCTTCGGCTGCATGGCGATCAGGTTGGGTACCATGCGGAGGTAGGCGATGTCGAAGAGGCCGTGGTGGGTTGCTCCGTCGTTGGGCGAAAGTCCCGCTCGGTCCATGCAGAAGACGACCGGAAGTTTTTGCAGGCAGACGTCGTGGATGATCTGGTCGAAGGCGCGTTGCAGGAAGGTGCTGTAGATGCCGCAGACCGGGCGCAGTCCACGCGTTGCCATGCCGGCGGCGAAGAGCACGGCGTGCTCTTCCGCGATGCCGACGTCGTAGAATTGGTCCGGAACTTCGTTGCTGAGGTGAATCAGTCCAGTGCCGGAGGGCATGGCTCCGGTAATTCCGACGATCTTCTTGTCCGCCTGGGCGAACTTGACCATGGCTTTGCCGAAAACGTCCTGGTAGTTGGGCGGTGTCGGCTTGCCGCCGCCGTTGGACTTGCCGGAATCGATCGCGAAAGGGCTCGTGCCGTGGAAGCGCTCGGGGAAGTCGATGGCCGGCTTGTAACCTTTGCCCTTTTTGGTGACGACGTGCACGATGACCGGCTCGTCGGAATCGCGGGCGAATTCCAGGTAGCGTTTGAGCAGGGGCAGATCGTGGCCGTCGATGGGGCCAAGGTAGCGCACGCCGTACTTCTCGAAGAGGGAGGAGGGCACCATCATGCTCTTCCAGCCCTTCTCGGCGGTCTTGCCGAGCTTTATCAACTGGTCGCCGCCGGGCACGTTTTTCAGGAAGGAGCCGAAGTCGTGGTGTAGGCGGTTATAGATGGGGTTGGTGATGAGCTCGTTGAGGTAGCGCGAAATGGCTCCTACGTTCTTGGCGATGGACCACTCGTTGTCGTTGAGAACGATGATGAGGCGCTTGGTCGACTCCGCTACGTTGTTCAAGGCTTCCATGGTGATGCCGCAAGTGAAGGCGGCGTCGCCGCAAACGGCGACTACGTGGTCCTTGGAGTTCAGGGCGTCGCGGGCAGTTGCCATGCCGAGGGCTGCGGACAGGGCCGTGCCGGCATGTCCGGCTCCGAAAGCGTCGTGTTCGCTCTCGTCGCGGGAAAGGAACCCGCTCAAGCCCGAAGAGCTGCGGATCCCCTCGAATTCCGGGCCGTTGCGGCCAGTGAGCAGCTTGTGCACGTAGCCTTGGTGCGAGGTGTCGAAAACGAACTGGTCCTGCGGCGTGTTGAAGACGAGGTGAAGGGCGATGCTCAGCTCCACGACGCCCAGGTTCGGTCCGAGGTGGCCGCCGTTGACGGAGGTTACCTGGATCAGCCGGTCGCGGATTTCTTGGGCTAGCTGCTCAAGCTGCGCAGCGTTCAATTCTCGCAGTTCCGCGGCGCCCTGGATCTTGCTGAGGAGCGGGTAGGCATCGCCGGGAGCGGTGTTCTGTGTGTCGTCGTTCAAAATGGAAGAGGGAAAGGGGGCGAAACTGAAGGGAATACGCTTCGCTTGTCCAACACTTTGATCGGCCGTCTGGCTATTGCTCGGCTTCGAGTTCCTCGAAATGAGCTCCGGACTCGGCTTTGGCCTTGAGAATTTCGATCTTCTTCTCGGCCTCCTTGAGCTTTAGGTCGCACTGGGCCAGCAGCTTGTTTCCTTTTTCGTAGTGGGTGATCAAGGTTTCAAGTGGTAGTTTGGAGTCCTCCATCTCGCTAACGATGGTCTCCAGTTTTTCGAGACCCTCCTCGAAGGTCTTGATCATGTCCTGTTTCTTGGCGCTCACGCAGGGGACTATGGAAGGAAGCTCTTGTGATTCAAGGAAATGAAAGCAGCAATTCCGCGAATTGGCAGCTGTCGGCATTAGGCGAAATCAGCGCTCGACAGGCTGGCGGCTGTTGGGAAGGTTGGTGGATATGACCCTGCTCGAAACGGTTTTTGTGATCGCACTGGCGGCCAAGCTGCTGGCCGAACTCGTCCTTGACGCCCTCAATCGGGCTCAAGTCGCCAAAAACGCGAAATCCATGCCCCCCGCCTTGGAGGGAATCATGAGCGAGGAAAAGTTCCAGAAGGCTAACGAGTACACTCTGGTGAAAAGCAAGTTCGGCACTATCGGCCTGCTGCTTGACGCTGCGATCCTGGCGGTGGTGATCCTCAGCGGAGTCTTGCCGCAGGCTTTTGAGGCTTGGAGCTCGACCTTTGGAGATGCCTCCTGGAGCTCGGCCTTGTTTCTCGTGGTGGTGATGATGGCCCTGAGCTTGCCTGGATTGCCCTTGGAGTACTGGGAACAGTTCAAGATCGAGGAGCGCTTCGGCTTCAATCGCAGCACCAAGGGGCTTTGGATCGGCGACAAGATCAAGGGGACCTTGGTGGGCTTGGTTATCGGATTTCCGCTGCTTTGGCTTTTAATCAGCCTGGTGGGCTGGCTGGGCGATTCCTGGTGGATTTGGGGTTTCGGCATCATGTTCGGTTTCCAGCTGGTCATGATGGTGCTCTATCCAATGTTGATCATTCCGCTCTTCAACAAGCTGACTCCGCTGGAAGATGGGCCGCTGCGTTCCCGGCTGATGGCCATGTCCGACAAGGCGGGGTTCAAGTGCAACGCCATCCAGGTGATTGACGGCAGCAAGCGTTCGGCCCACTCCAACGCCTACTTCACCGGCTTCGGAAAATTTCGCCGTATCGTACTTTATGATACGTTGATCGAGCAGCTCGGCGAAGAGGAAATTGAAGCGGTGCTGGCCCACGAGATCGGGCATTACAAGAAGGGCCACATTCCCAAGATGATCGCCAGTTCCGCGGCCATGATGTTCGCCGGATTTTGGATTATCGGCTATCTGGCCAACAACGAAGCATTTTTCCATGGATTTGGTTTCGAGCAGACCAGTATCGGGATAGCCTTCCTGCTGTTCGGACTCGTGGGCGGACTTTTCACTTTCTGGATGACCCCGCTTTTCAACATCCTGTCGCGGAAGCATGAATACGAAGCGGACGCCTTTGCACGGGACGTGGTTGGCGATTGGAAACCGTTGAGCAACGCGCTGCGGAGCCTGAGCGAAAAGAACCTGAGCAACCTCCAGCCGCATCCGGCCTACAGCGGCTTTCACTATTCGCACCCCACCTTGCTGGAACGCGAGGCAGCCATGGCAGGCGAGGGCGCTCGGTCCTAAAATGGGGCAGTGGCGATTTAGCTTCGTTTTCTGCCTGCTGGCCCTAGCGGTCGCCCTTTATTGCCAGGCGAAACCGGAAACGTATCGAATCGCCACCTACAATATTCGTAACTACCTCTCCATGGATCGTCTCGTGGACGGTCAATTTCGATTGGATTACCCCAAACCGGAGTCTGAAAAGACGGTTGTGCGGGAGGCGATCCTCGCTGCCTCGCCGGATCTATTGGCGCTGCAGGAGATTGGCTCCGCGGCGGAATTGGAGGAGTTGCGAGACGATTTGGAGCAGGCCGGACTGTATTACAAATCATCCCACATACTGGAAGCCGGCGACGAGGTCAGGCGAGTGGGAGCGCTCTGGAATGAACGCGTATCGGCAAACGTCGTTGAACATGACGACCTCGATTTCGAGCTGTTCGGAGAGTCGATGCGAGTGAAGCGAGGGATGCTTCAGCTGGACGTACAGCTGGGCGGTGCCGGATCGATCCAGCTCTTCGTACTGCATTTGAAAAGCAAATACACGACTGACCGGAGAGACCCGCAGTCGACTCTGCGACGGACCAAGGAAGCCCACGCGGCGCGCGAACGAATCCTGCACCTGTTTCCGGACCCGAGCGCGACGCCCCTCCTGATTGTTGGCGACTTGAACGACCACCGCAACTCCAGCCCCGTGCGTCGCTTTCTCGTTCGCGGCGATCTGCAGATCGCGGAGATTCTGGACGCCCGAGACAATAGCGGCTTGATTTGGACCCATTACTACAAGAAGGGAGGCGAGTATTCGCTTCTCGACTACATGCTCGCATCGCCGGGCCTGAGAAGCGCTTTTGAAACGCAAAGCGGGATTGTGGACCTGGAAGACTACTACGAGGGCAGCGACCACCGCCTCGTCTGGACTGATTTGAAGTCCAAGTAAACCAGGAGGGACGACTTCCACGTTGTCCGTGGAGGACTGATCAAAATCGCAGTCGCCCCCGCCTGAATCGTGTCACCGCTCTGCGAGATACTTGGCGATCACTTTGCGCAAGGAGTCGAAGGCCCATTGCTCCTGCGGCACCTTTTCGGGAATCACTAGGTGCAAGCCCGTCACTTCGCCTGCTTGGGCTTCGATACCGTCGAAAGTGTCAACTTGAGCTAGAAAGTAGGTGTCGGTCACCGCATAGCTCACGCCGCGGTAAGTGTAGGTATTTGGAAAGGAGGCGAAGAAGCGCACCGAGTGAATGTCTAGGTTCGTTTCCTCCTTGGTCTCCCGTACGGCAACTTCCTCCAGGCGTTCCCCGAGGTCCGTGAAGCCGCCGGGAATGCCGTATTTTCCCTTGCTCGGCTCATTCGCCCGCTCCACTACGAGCAGCTTTCCATCTCGGTCGAAGATGAGTGCTCCGGCGGAGCAGGTCGGATTGTAGTAGAGCATGAAGGAGCAATCCGGACATTCCACCCGTTTTCCCTCGATCAGGGAGATTGCCTGGGAGCCACAGGAAGGGCAAAACTGGAAATGGTCTAGGACGGGTTTGTTGCTCACGGGCCCGAGGGGAAGCAAGGGCGGCGACGACCGCAAGCCTTCAGTCTGCTCTTTGCGGTCGCGGAAGAAATTTCGCGCATTTTCATTGATTTCGGAAACGACCCCCGTAACGTGCGTCTCTTCATCTGACAGCCTCGTGGTGTAATGGTAGCACTAAGGTTTCTGGTTCCTTCTGTCGGGGTTCGAGTCCCTGCGAGGCTGCCACTTTTCTAAGTTATTGAGGAAAGGTGATTTAAGAATGAAAGAAAGACGCCTCTGGGCGTCTTTTTTGTGCCTTAATAGGTTTCGCAGCGCTCAAAAATACGGTCAAATTGGGTCGTTTTATGTCGTAATCTACACATTCTTACACACTGCTATGGGTAATGTCGAGGCGTACTCCACCCAAGCGAATGAAGAAACCGTCTGTCTATCCGGACAAGCAGTCAGGTAGGTTCATATGCGATTTCCACGTTTTGGTCGATGGCGTGATCAAGCAACGCCGCTTGAAATTTAAGACGAGAGCCAAAGCGGAGGAAGAACAAAAAAAGCAGGAGGCCAAACGCAAGAGGGCTGCAAGGAAGGGCAAGGGGACTTTGACGGCCGCGCAGCATGAAATCGCCGTCTGGCTTTTCCACGAAATCGATAACCTAGACTGGGAAGGGGTCACGGTTAGGGAGATCATGAAGCATTTCCGCTCTACCTACAATCCTGCAGGTTCTCTTTTGTTTTCAGCGGCGATTGAAGATTTCAAAAAGTACAAAGAAGGATCTGGGCTCAAGAAAAGCTCAATGGCTGCGATCACCCCGCGGCTCGAAAAGCTGAAAGAGTCCTTAGGGAACCGAAGAGTTCGAAATTTGGGATCCGGCGACTTGCTGCGCTACGTGAGGGATCAGCCTGAGGGGATGCGGTACAAAATCTATGTGCTGCTCCGAGAACTACTTGATTATGAAAGCAACCCTGGGCGAAAGAGTCCGATCTTGCGCCGCAAAATCTTAGACGAATTCGAGTTTGAGTCGAAGAAGGGGATGATCTTCAAGCAGGCAAGGACAGCAGCGCCAACAATTCTGCATGTCGACGAGGTTGGAATGGCGTTGAGGCGGCTTGTGGATTTCAGGGTCAGAGAAGGAACCGCTGGAGAATGGTTAGGGATATTCATATTGGGTACATACTGCGGGCTTCGACCTCATGAAATTCAAGCCCTCGGGCGCATGCAGCGAGGGCAACCGGGACCGAAGGAAAGCAAGGAGCTACCTCAAGAATACAAGAGCCTAGGAGACGAGGCTGTATGGGTTAAGCACATACAGCTCAGCAAAGGGATCATCGTTTGCGACGGTCAAGTTGGAACAAAAACAGCCGAGAGGCGCAATGTAACGATCCGTCCTAATGTGCTGGAATGGTTAAAGTATATAAAAGAGAAAAACCTTCCGCTTTGCGTTTCGGACCGGCGATATGCTAGGGACGCCAAATATTACAGGATCGCCGTAATGGACGAAGAGAGGCAGAAAGATAAGAAGTGGAATGATGTTTTTCGTCATACCTTTGCGACTTTTCTCTGGAACTTAGAGGGGATCACGGAGTCTGAGTACACCTCCCAGCTTGGCCATTCGATGAAAGTCGCAAAGGATAACTATTTAGGCGATATACACGATACTGAGGATTCAGTTGGGTTCTTTTCACTCACCCCGAGTGCCGTGCTTGGGATCTCAAATTAGCTTCTAGTAGCAATCTTCCAGATACTCTTCAATTTCCTTTTTCGAGAAGTACCACTTGTAGTATTTATTGCGTTTAACCCTTCGAGCCGGAAGGTCGCCTTTCTTCGCACGTCGTGTAACAGTGCTTCGGCTTATTCCCAGCACTTTGATGGCTTGCTTGAGGTCGATCAGGTCTCCATCGGAATTTGAATTCAGTGCTATCGTACTCATTATCCTAATCGCCTCATCCATCTTTTCATGGAGCTCTAGAATCTGCCTCTGTAAATCGTCTAAGCCTAGTGGTGGAAGCGGTCGAGAGTCCTCAGGAGAGGGATGCTCTTCATTCGCATCGAAACGATCCTCATTGGCGTTAGACGACATTTGGTCGTGTTCAGGGTTTTTGTTATATTCATGCTTGTTAGCCATGAATATCCTGCTGGAGCTTTTAGGGTTTTGCGGTAGCGGTTTAGGCTGTTTATTTTAATAATTAGGAGGTTTTATATGCAGTATAAAGACTCCCTGAGTGGCACCGATCGCATCGAAATCCCCACAAAAACAGAGAAACCCCGACGACGAGTCGTCAGGGTTTTTAGAACGGACGAATAGTTACCGTCGCTATGCATCTTGGCCTGGTCCAAAGAGTATAGAGAGGGTTTTGTGTATCTCTCTCAATTGCTCTGTATCGTGATTTCGGATCTGGTCCAGCTTGCCATCGATGAGTGCTTGAGCAAATCCAGCGAGGCTCTCGAGCTTCTCGTAGGCGATCTGCTTTTTGACCTTTCGAATCTGACTATTCAGTTCCTTCAGCTTTTTATCTGGGTCTTTTTTCATGTTATTTCTTTGTGTTGTATTGTCGTGCTACGTTTTCGTAGTACCAAAAGATTTGGTTGATGCAGTGGTAAGTAGTCGATTCGGGTTGCCTCATAATTTCGTGGAGGAACTTGATCCGCTTCCGCATTAGTCGCCGTGATGCAATGTAGGCAGACTGGTCGGTTTTGGCCTTAAGCTGCGATCGCTGCTCTTCTAAATCCTTCTCTCGCTCCTTAAGGGTTTTTAGGTCATTGGTCATAACAGGTTATATGACGTGAATTACTAAATCTCCAAATCTAGAGGGTTTATAGTTCGAAGCTGGGCCCATTGCTGGATTGATCCTGTCCATGCTCCTTCTGGGGTATAGAGTCCGAAATGGTATCTTTCGCAGGAGTGAGAACGTTTAGTTCGGCTAGTAATCGAGCTTCCACTCTCAGCTCCTCAAGAAGCCTGATTGCTCCGGATAGCCCTCGATTCAATCCCTCTGTACATGGATTCAAGAACCCTGACTCCAATTCGCAAAGCATAGAATCAAGGGTTTTCAGCTTCATGGAAAACCGTTTCTTAAGTTGCTTGTCATTCGATTCCTCGGCCGGTTCGATGTCGGTGTCCGGTTGAGTTCTTGGACAATCTTGGAGGGTTTGCTCTCCATCGCATTTTTGCGAAATTTCCGAAATTGACTCCCTGGCAACTCTAATGGCCCGGACTGCGCCCTTCGGGCCCGAAGAGAAGCCTTTAAATAGAGTCAAAATGCTAAGCGAATGTGATAGTCCTATTTGAACTTTGTTCAGCTCATTCAGGATTCTCTGGTCTTCTCTAGAATTCACGCCAAGAGACTGTCCAATAAGTCCTAAATTGCGAGTCTTCTGACCATGAGCCTTATCATTGCCAAGTGTATCATAGCTTCCGAAGAGCAGATTTTGGTCTCGCGATCCACAACCAGTCTGCCCTGCTGCGAGAGCCAAGCGAAGGTCCGCTCGACTACCCAGCGACGTGGCAGCAGCTTGAAGCCCTCAGCCTTGTCGCTGCGACGGATAATTTCCAGCTCGACTTTCCGGTGTCTGGAGATTTCGGATACCCATTGGACCAGCTTTCCGGCGTACCCGCCGTCGGCCCAAACCTTGCGTATCCACCCGAAGGCCGTCTCCAGTTTCGCTAGGACCAGTCGAGCTCCGTCCCGGTCCTGGATCGACGCCGAGTGGACCACGCAGACAAGCACGAGTCCAAGCGTGTCCACGAGTAGATGTCGCTTGATTCCCTTAACCTTCTTTCCTGCATCATATCCGCGAAGGCCGGGGTGGCCAGCAGCTCGCACGCTTTGCGCGTCGATGATCGCGGCAGTTGGAGCTTTTTTTTACCGCTGCGGTAGCGAACGAACCCGCGAAGCTCCTCGTGGAGCTTCAGCCAGATCCCCTCGTCCTTCCATTTCGAGAAGTAGTGGTAGCAAATCCGCCAAGGCGGCAGATCCTTGGGCATCATCCGCCATGCGATACCGCTTCGGACCACGTAGAAGATCCCGTCGAGCACGTGCCTCTTGTCGTAACGCGGGGGACGGCCGAGCTTGGAAGGCCCCGGTATCAGGGGTTCAACTACGCTCCATTCGTTGTCAGACAGGTCGCTTGGATATGAATCTTTTTCCATCGACTCCCTATAGTAGGAAGGATTTTGGAAAAAGCGCTAACAAAGTGCGTGAGAACCGAAAAAAATACCCGTTTTGCGACTTATTGGACAGTCTCTGACGTCATAAGCATCGGTAAGTCGGCACCATATCCATTCATGCGGAATGTCGTGCCTTTTTTCCTCGGAAGCCAGTGCGGGGAGTTTTCTTTGCTTTTTTATTTTGCAGGATTTGATAAGGGCGGCTTTTTCAGTGGCGATTTTTTTGAGGAGTTCACTGGCGGGTTCGTCGTTGGGGTCTTGGGGGACGAGTTTGCCCATGACGGAGAGCTGGAGGATGGTTTGTTTGAGTTGGTCGATGCTGCTTTCGGTGGTGAAGAGGGTGTCGAAGTTGGCTTGAATGCGGGTCCAAGCGGCGGTGAATGCCGTGGCGTCGCTGGACGCAGTTAAGGCGCTGAGGAGGGTTTGAACGAGCGTTTGATGCGCTTCGAGGTGATTGGCTTGTTGCCCTTCGAGTTGGTCGCAAAGCACCATGAGCTCATCGACTTTGGCGACGATGCGGTGTTGCTCCGCGAGGGGAGGGAGTGAAATCACTGCTTCAAGCACATCCTCTCTGGAAATACCCGGTATCGCTATTCCCACGATGTTTGCTCTGAAATGTGAGTTTAGGCTTTTTGCTAGTAGCATCAGAAAATCAGAACTGATTACTACAGGCTGAATCGCCATGAGTTGGCGGCTTATGAAAATCTCACGATCAGCGTAGTTGAGTTTTCCGACTCCGGATCCTTTGCAGGTTATGAGTATATCATCCGTACTTGCTACGGATCGCCTTTCCCTCGTGTACCTGGTTGGAGTGGGGTACTTCTCTCCAAACTCAGCAGGTCCGGTTAGGTAAGGTATTGAACTTTCAACTTCAGAATCAAAGTACTCATTTCCTTTGAGATGTTGACCGGAGATTAGGTTAACTAAATTTCCCAACCGTGAACGAGTCCAACCAATGGGTGTTTGTGTTTCTACATCGGTTTCGATCGGCGGAAGCTTCTTTTGCTTCTTGATTTTTCCATCCCTAACTAGCTTGGCTTTCTCATCAATTATTCGCTTCAAAAGCTCCGACGCTGGTTCATCGTTCGGATCCTGCGGAACTAGCAGTCCTCGAACGGCGAGCTCCAGAATCAGCTCGCGCAGTTTTTTGATGCCGTAGAGCTCTTGCTTGCCGTTGCTTTTGCCGCGGCCGGCTGAGGACTTGGGTTTGACGGTGGACGACCAAGTGTCGAGGTGGTCGGTGATGAGTTGCTCGGCGACGGGCATTATTTGTTTCCGGCTAGAGCGTCGGTGAGGATGGCCTTGAGTTGGTCGCGGAGGGATTGGATTTCGTCTTGCTGTTGTTTGTATTCAGAAAGCAATTCTTCGGGGTCGTGGGTGATTTGCTCGCCGACGTGGGGATTTGATATATCCAAATTGTAATTACGGGCGACAATTTCGTCGATATCGACTTTCCAGGCTTGTTCGGTTTCGACGCGGGTTTTGAAGCCATCGGCTTCGGTGCCCCACCAGTCGCGCTCGGTCTGGAACTCTTCGAAGCGCATGGGCTTGGTTTTATTGTAGCTGGTGACGCCTTCGGGGTAGGGGTGCTCGTAGTACCAGATTTCCTGGGTGGCGGGTTGCTGGCTCTCGGGCTTTTTGGTGAAGAAGAGGATGTTGGTCTTGATGCCGGTGTAGGGGGCGAAGACGTTGTTGGGCAGGCGGACGATGGTGTGGAGGTGGCACTTCTCCAGGAGGTCCTGCTTGAGGCGGGTTTTCATGCCTTCGCCGAAGAGGAAGCCGTCGGGGAGGACGACGGCAGCGCGGCCGTCGTTTTTGAGGAGCTTGATGACGAGGGCCATGAAGAGGTCGGCGGTCTCGCGGGTGCGGTAGGTGGCGGGGAATTGGTTTTCGACGCCGTCTTCTTCGGTGCCTCCGAAGGGGGGATTGGTGATGATGACGTGCTTGCGGTCTTTTTCGCCGTAGTCGACGTAGGCGCGGCGGCTGAGCATGTTGCCGTGCTCGATCTGAGTGGGGGTGTCGATGCCGTGCAGGATCATGTTGGTGGTGCAGAGCATGTGGGGCAGGGCTTTCTTTTCGACGCCGTAGATGCTGGCGACGAGGGTTTCCTCGTGCTTGGCGTTTTTGACGTAGCAGCTGCGTTTGTGGTCGATGGCGCAAGTGAGGAAGCCGCCGGTGCCGCAGGCGGGGTCGAGCACGGTCTCTTTGAGCTGCGGGTCGACTCGGTCGACGATGAACTGGGTGACGGCGCGTGGGGTGTAGAACTCGCCGGCGTTTCCGGCGGACTGGAGGTCTTTGAGGATTTGCTCGTAGATGGAGCCGAAGGTGTGGCGGTCGGCGGTGTTGTTGAAGTCGATCTCGCAAATCTTGTTGATGACTTGGCGGATGAGGGTGCCTGACTTCATGTAGTTGTAGGCATCTTCGAATACATTGCGGACGACTTGAGCGCGTTTGCCGGTGGGGCCCTCGAGGACGAGTTTGTCCTTGAGGGTGGGGAAGAGCTGATCGTTGATGAACTTGGCTAGCTCTTCGCCGGTGTCGCCTTCGGGGTTGGCAGCCCAGTTACGCCAGCGGAGGTGTTCGGGGAGCGGGGATTTATAGTCGTCTCCATCGTCCGCGAGAGTTTCGATTTCCAGTTCGCGATCGTCGTAGATCTTGAGGAAGAACATCCATACGAGCTGTGAGATGCGTTGGGCGTCGCCGTCGACGCCGACGTCTTTTCGCATGATGTCTTGGATGGATTTGATGATGCCGGAGATGTTGCTCATTCGGGAAAAGTGGAAATTTGGAGGTGTTTAAGCTGAAGTTTCTTGATCGAAGAGTTCGCGCTCGAGTTCTTGGAGGGCGGTCTCGTACTTGGCTTTGCCGCCGAACACGTCGTTTATGATTTCGACTGGGGTGCCTATCTTGTCGAAGGGTGTCAGCTTAAAAACCTTGGGACTTTCGATGGTGAGTACGCCTTCATCGGCGTACTTGTCCAGGAGGGCTTCGAGGACGGCTCGGACTTGCTCGCCGTACTTGGCGAAGTAGTTTCGTTTTTTGACCTTATTTGCCCGTTCTTTGCGGGTGAGAGGCGGCTGGTCGTAGGCTATGTGGCAGATGAGGTCGAAGTCGCCGTAGTCTTTGCCGACTTCTTCGGCAAGCTTGGGGAGCTCGATGCCATATTCTTCGAGCTCTTTGACGATGGCCGCCTTTTTCTTGGCGGTGTTCCAGGTGGTTATGAATTCGTCGAGGGACGCGTACTCTTCGCGGATGTGCTTGCGGCTGTAGTCACGGTAGGACTCGGTGATGAGCTTGCCGTCTTCTCCAAGGTAGGAAACCCGCTTGGAGAGGATCTTCACGTCGACTCCGCTGACGCGGATTTTCTTGGCTCCGTAGTCGCCCGGCTCCTCGTCGACGATTTCGCCGGGTTCGGGTTTGGGATCTGGGGGAACGGGATCGTCGTCGTTTCCTGGCTCGTAGATAACGACGGGAGCTCCGTCGAATTCGGGGTCTTCAAAGAGATTGGTGGCCCGTTTGAAATCCATGACCGTGAAGAAGAACTTGCCTTGTTCCTCTTCGATGCGCGTTCCACGACCGACGATCTGCTTAAAGGTCGTCATAGAGGTGATGTTCTTATCGAGGACGATAAGCTTGCAGGTCTTGGCGTCGACTCCGGTGGTGAGGAGTTCGGAGGTGGTGGCAATGACGGGGAACTTGGACTCCGGGTCTATGAAATTGTCGAGCTCGGCCTTGCCCTCGACGCTGTCGCCGGTGATGCGCATGACGTACTTGGGATTGTCGATGGCGAGCTTGCCAGCGGCGTTTGTAATGGCGACGCGCATACGTTCGGCGTGATCGATGTCGTCGCAGAAGATGATGGTTTTGGAGAAGGGGTCGGTGGCTCGGAGGAGCTTCATGACGCACGTGGCGACGAGCTTGGTGCGTTGGTTGAGGACTAGGATTCGGTCCATGTCCTTCTGGTTGTATTCGCGACGCTCGATCTCTTTGCCGAGGTCATCGGTCATGCCGGGGGGCGGGGTCCAACCGATGAGGTCTTTGTCGAGGTCGTACCGGACGACCTTGTACGGAGCGAGGAAGCCGTCTTCTATTCCTTGCTTGAGGGTGTAGGTGTAGATGGGGTCGCCGAAGTAAGTGATGTTGGAGGTGTACTTAGTCTCCTTAGGGGTGGCTGTAAGGCCGAGCTGGATGGCCGAGGAAAAGTAGTCGAGAATCTCGCGCCAGGCGGAGTCTTCGGAGGCGGAGCCGCGGTGACACTCGTCGATGACGATGAGATCGAAGAAGTCGCGGGATACGGATTTGAAGATCTTATCTTCTTCGTCGGGACCGGTGAGGGCTTGGTAGAGGCCGAGGTAGACTTCGTAGGCCGGGTCGATCTTGCGGTTTTTGATCTTCGTCATGACCGAGCCGAATGGCTTGAAGTCGTTTACCAGCGTTTGGTCGGCGAGGATATTTCGGTCGACGAGGAAGAGGATGCGTTTGGCTTGTTTCGACTTCCAGAGTCGCCAGATGATTTGGAAGGTGGTGTAGGTCTTTCCGGTGCCGGTGGCCATGACGAGCAAGAGTCGTCTCTGGCCTTTGGCAACGGCTTCGATGGTACGATTGATCGCTTCCGCTTGGTAGTAACGAGGAGATTTGCCGCTGCCGTCCTCGTAGTACGGTTCGAGAACGAGCGCTTCCTCGTCGTCTTCGATGTTGCGGTGTTTTTTATAGCGTTTCCAGAGCTCCTGTGGTGGAGGGAAGGAATCGAGCGGGAATTCGCACTCGATGTCTTCGCCGTCTTCAGGGACTTTGTTGTGCGAGGCAAAGGCGTCTCCATTTGAGCTAAACGCACTCGGAAGATCTAGGATCTCAGTGTAGCCGAGTGCCTGCTGCATGCCGTGGCTAACGCTGTGGTTGTTGTCCTTGGCTTCGACGATGGCGATAGGGACGCCTGTTTCCCATTGCAGGACGTAATCGGCGAATTTCTTTTTCTTCTTGTTCCGTGAAGAGAGGTTGCCCCTGACGATAACGGGACCGGGAGTGAGGGTAACTTCTCGGCGCACTTGTTTCGGCTGATCCCACCCCGCCTTGAGGATTGCGGGTGTGATGAAGAGGTCGCAGATGTCTATTTCGCTGAGTTCCTTTTTCTCTTTCGGATCCATGGGTGGAGGTCAGGGACTGTACAAGTGGCGGAGATAGAACGCTTTGGCGAGCTAAGGGTTTTTACGTAGGAGCGATTTCTTCGATGTGAAGAAAATCGAATCTAGCAAATGGGGTGTGGCAGAGGATTTCTGAGGCTGGGGGGTAATGTCGGCTTCCATTTCACGAGCGATAGCCCGACCGGCGGTCTCTTGATCAAAATTGGTGACCGGGAAGCTTTTTCGGTCGTGCCTGGCGACACCAATCGGCACAAGCTGGAGATTAGTTTTAACAGCGATTACAATGTTGCTCTTTTTCGTTTGGACTCAGCGAACGGCGGGCCTCATAGAGAACGCATTGGATACGGTTCGAATGGGCTACCTGATTTGGATGGTCCGATAACCCTGACGACCTTTGGCGACGAGGATTACGAACTTACCATCGATAGCTTTTACGGGACTCAATACACCGGTATTTACACTCCAACTTCGGTTTCACCCGCCTCAACTACAATCATAAATACGACCACTACTCCCGGTTCAGAAACGGTTACGGTAACTGAGAGTACGAAGACGAATTTCGGAAATCTGGCTGATGCAACCGACCTCGATTCCGTTGCATTGGATACTGTAGGAGGCGCTCTGGAAGAGGTAGCAAACTTCCGAGCAGACAATGGAGCGAAGCGGAGCCGCTTCGAATTCGCCTCCAAACAGCTTACGACGAATGAAACGAACCTGAAGGAAGCGAATAGCCGAATCGTGGATGTTGATGTAGCCGAGGAGTCAACGCAGTTAGCGAGAGCGAACATCCTCGTGCAAGCAGGCTCGGCGATGCTGGGGCAAGCGAACGCATCCGTTCAAATCGCGCTGAAGCTGGTCGCGTAGGGTTCTAGATTCTGGTCAGCCTGGTAATTTTCTCTGCCAAGAGTAAGCGTTCCAATCGGGAAGACTACTTCGCAAGAAGTGCAATTAGTATTTGAAATATGGAAACGGGGGCGGGTTGCGGCTTTTTCGCTGTCATTCAAGACTGACGACAAGCCTCAGGAAGAGGTCGCCTTCAATCTGTTGGTCGTTCCTTAATCCGATTCGAACGATGTCGCCATCTGCCTCAATCAATGCACTTTCGTGATTTAGGTGCCAGGATGCCACAGCGGGGTCCAATGTCGCTAGCGGAGCCCATGAGCTAGTCAGGTCTGTGCTGAATTCCACCTTGTAGGTGATGTCGAGGGGGCGTTGCTCCGGTAGTTGGAGCTCCAATACTGGGACTGAGTAAGTCTCAGAGAACTTTATGATTGGGCTATAATCGTTCAAGGTCTCAACTAGCGACATCCCAAGTGCGTAAGCTAAGCCGTTTGAGAGCCCGTCTCTGTTGAGGTCATCTTGAAAGCCGGAATCTCGTAGTGGGTAGCCTTCGCTCAAAATAAATCCTACATACCCAACGTTTGAACGATTGTTGAAGTAGTTGAGCTTGTAGGTGCCGGTGAGTTCAGGAGCGTTGGCGTTGCCATTTTCGACGGAGACGACGTATTTGCCGGCTTGCTCGGCTTCGAGGAACACCCTTGCATTGCTGCTATCCGAATCCCATCCAGCGGTGGTTCCGTCTGGATTGAAGACGATGACGTAGGGCGAGAAGTTTCCGCCGATTTCAGCGAAGCTTATGTTGATGGGATCTCCGACCTGCGCCTCGAAGGTCCACAGGTCTACGTCGCCGGTGTCGATGGCGCCGGAGGTTCTCGCCCCGTTCTGCAAGGGGCCTCCCTCGTCGCCTTCGGAAATGGTGAACTCCTCGAGCATGTTGGAGTAGTAGAGGTCGTAGGTTCCCGAGAGCTCCGGGAACACGTTGTCTCCGTTCTCGACGGCCACCACGTAGGTTCCTGCTTGCTCGGCGTAGAGGAAGACCTTGGCGTTGTCGCTGTCCGAGTCCCCCGTGACGAAAGTGCCGTCGGGGGCGAATACGTTCAGCAGCGGTGAAATGCTTCCGCCCGTTCTGGCGAAGCTTATGTCGATGGG
>NZ_JACYFG010000021.1 GCF_014803405.1 Pelagicoccus enzymogenes | reverse complement strand
ATATAGGCTAGGAGAAGTTATTCATGATGCCCGAAAGGCGCGGGCCGAAGAGCTCGCTTTCGGGGCATTGTGAATAACTTCCGGCGGGGTTGGACTCCGTTTGGCTTTTCATTACAATTTCAGCGCTCGCCCGCAGTCCAGGAACAAATACGCGGCGTCCCCTGGAGGACTGTGACCTTACCGTTCCGGGCTGCGGGTAGCGCCTTGACTTTTTGACGACTCCTCGGTGGAAGCCCTCTGCACGGACCACTCTATATTGCTGTCGCTGCCGGTCAAGGACGAGCTTTCCGCAACCCTCAACCGACTATGACACGATGAAGGAAAAGCCCCTGGACTTCGCGATCGGGATCGACCGTTCCGACGCAACCCTGGACGTTTGCCTCGCCTCCCTGCGGGCGGGCTCCAGTCCGCGTTTCGACAAGCTGGCCAACAGCCCCGACGAACTGGGCGCGTGGCTGGCGAGGCTTCGCTCCGAGCATCCCGAGGCCCGCGTCGCGGTGGCCTTCGAGATGCCCGCTCCCGACCTGGTAGCCTTCCTGTGCCCGCGCGGCTGGCTGGAGGTCTACGCCCTCAACCCCAGCGTGCCGGCCCGCTTCCGCAAGGCCTTCAACGGCTCCGGGGCCAAGAGCGACCTGCTGGACTGCGAGGTCCTCGCCCAGCTGCTGGCCTCGCACCGCGACAAGCTCCGGGCCCACCGGCTGGACAGCGCGGCCATGCGCAGGATCGACTCGCTCTCCAAGGCCCGCCGCGGGGAGGTCGACCGGCAGGTCGAGCAGTGCAACCGCCTCAAGTCGCTGCTAAAAAGCAGCTTCCCGCAGGCCCTGGCGCTGCTGGGCAGGGACTTGCACGCCCCCATGGCGATAGGCTTCCTTCGCCGCTGGCCCTCGCTGCAGGCGGCCCGCGAGGCGGACCCCGAGGAGATGGCGGCCTTCTACCGCAGCTCCCACTGCTCGCGCAGGGACGTGATCGAGGAGCGCCTGCGGGTGGTGGCCGAGTCCGTCGTCCTGACCGACGACCCCGCGATCATGGACGTCATGGAGCTTCGAATCTCCAGCTGCCTGGACCACATCGAGGCCTGCTCGAGGGCCATCGCGAGATACGACCAGGAGCTGGCCCGGCGCTACGCCGAGTCGGAGGACAAGCCGATCTTCGACAGCCTTCCCGGAGCCGGTCCGGCTCTAGGGCCGCGGCTGCTCTCGGCCATGGGCGAGGACCGCTCCCGCTACTCCAGCCGCGAGGCCCTGCAGCGCTACAGCGGGGTCGCCCCCGTTACCCAGAGCAGCGGCAAGAAGCGCATCGTGCACCGCCGCTACTCCCGGCCGAGGTTCCTGATGCAGACCTTCGTGGAGTTCGCCGGCGAGTCGATAAAGTGGAGCTCCTGGGCGTCCGCGTTCTGGAGGATGAAGAAGGCCGCGGGAATGACCTACAACTGCGCCATGCGGGAGCTGGCCTACAAGTGGCAGAGGATAATATACCGGATGTGGAAGACTCGAACCGCCTACGACGAAGGGCTCTATATAGAACGACTAAAAGCGAAAGGAAGCCCGATATGCGCGTACCTGCAAGATTCCATGAAAAACTGATATAGCAGCTTGACTCCTAGCCTCAGTGGTAAGGTCAGTCGCGGAGCGACTGGCCGGAGTTGTATGGGCTGCCTGGTTGGGCTCTCGTTTCTCTTCCAAGTGCTTCGATGATCCAGTTGTTCAAGCTCTTGTTCTCCTTCTTTGATCGAATGTAGATGCTCCTATGAAGGTCAGGATCTAGTCTTAGGGTGAGCTTTCCGGAAAACGGCTTGTCTGGCTCTTCGCCACGTTCGGAGCAAAAGTCGAGGTAGTCGTCTATCGAAGCTTGGAACTCCTTCTTCAGGCCCTCGACAGTGTCGGCCTGAAAGGTGACTACATCCCTCATGTTTATGACTTCTCCATGGAAGATCTCGGCTTCCTCGTCGAATTGAACTGTTCCTACATATCCTTTGTATTCCATGATCTTTACTCTCCTGCAGCTTCCAGAAACCGTCTGACTGACTTTACTGCTCCCTTGTCCGTTTCCTTCTGCGGGTGAGGGCGGTGGAACACAGCTCTCACGCCGTTTAGGTAGACACGAACTCGAGATCCACTTCCCTCGGAAATCTCTGCTCCCAAGGCTGAGAGCATGTTCTCGATGTCCTTCCAAGGTAAGTCTGATCGTTCTGGACGCTCCCTTACTTTTTCTAGGGTAAGTCGTTGTTTGCGATTCACGGTAAAATGGTGGCAAGATATGCCACCATGTCAAGGTTTCCTATTTTTGCCCAACG
>NZ_JACYFG010000020.1 GCF_014803405.1 Pelagicoccus enzymogenes | reverse complement strand
AAATCGGGTAGCCACGGGCATTAACTCCCGCGGCCCCCACACCACCCGGCATGCGGATCCGCACCGGGCGGTTCCCACACGCTATCGGGACGTATCCGGATAGTGAACACGGGTCCAGAGTTCCACCAGGGACGGAACCCCTTGTCCCTTGAGATAGCCTTTCGACAGGGCTTGGCTCACCCCTGGAGTCTTGGACATCTTCCAATGCCCCAGCCGGGTCACCGCGGTCTTGACCGCGGTCCGCAGATCGACCCCGAGGGACACGAGCTGCCTGACCCGGTTCGAGTGCGTCTTCCATTGCTTCCAGTAGCAGCAGCGCACGCGGCGCCGGATCCAGTGGTCCAGGCGCCTGGCCTCCTTGAAGGTCCGGCTGACGCCGTAGTAGCCCATCCAGCCGCGAACGTACTGGGCGAGCTTGAGCAGGCGGCGTTCCATGGACACGCTCCAGCTGCGGCACGTGTACTCGCGTATCCGGCGCTTGAACACGCCAAGCGACTTCTCGCTCCACACGATCTTCCCGCCGGTTCCGAAGGCGAAGCCGAGGAACTCCAGTTCCCTCGCCTTCACGACGCGGCTCTTCCCCTCGTTCACCTTCAGCTTGAGCCTGCGCTCGAGGAACTTCCTCACGCTCGCCATCACCCGCTCGCCAGCCCGAGGGCTCTTGACGAGTACGACGAAGTCGTCCGCGTAGCGGGCGAAGCGATGGCCGCGCGATTCGAGCTCCTTGTCGAGCTCGTCCAGGACCACGTTGGCCAGCAGCGGCGAAAGCGGACCGCCCTGAGGCACGCCCCCCCTCGTCGCATGCAGGCGCCCGTCGACCTGGACTCCCGCCCGGAGGTACTTGCCCACCAAGCGCAGGACGCGCCTGTCGCGGACCTTCCTCCCAAGGCTCGACATCAATATATCATGATCGACGCGGTCGAAGAACTTGGACAGGTCCAAGTCCACCGCCACGCGCCGACCCGACTTTATGGTGTCGCCAACTTGCTCGACCGCATGGCGCGCCGAGCGATTGGGACGGAAGCCGAAGCTGCTTTCGCTGAAGCCCGGATCCAATATCGGCCCCAGAACCCTCACGATCGCCTGCTGTATCACCCGGTCCAATACGGTCGGGATCCCCAGCAGCCTCTTGCCCCCGTCGGGCTTGCCTATCTCCGCGCGCAACGTCGGCGCGGGCTCGTACGAGCCCTCCGCCAGCCGCTCGCGCAGCCTGGGCCAAGCTTCGCGGAAGAGGCCGGGGAAGTCCTCAACGGACACTCCGTCCACCCCCGCCGCGCCCTTGTTGGCCCTCACCCGCTTCCACGCCCCGGACACGTTCTCCGCGTCCAGGATCGCTTCCATCAGGTCGCGTTCCGAGTCCCGGCTGTCCGCTTCCCGCCGCCCTTGCGCTACCTCTGGCGAGGCATACCCGCAGGGCGAGAGTTCGGGCCGGAACCCGTCGTGTCGGTTCGGGCCTTCGCCCCATGCGAGTTTCGGACCCTTCGCTGGACGGGTCCCCCGTCGGCAGCTACTCCCGGCTCGCCTCATGGCGCTACTATGCCCTCTGCTGATTCCTCATGTCCGACTCCCGCATCGCTGCGGGAGCTGCGGAGATCCGATGGCAGGTTTAAGCCATCCCCGCGGGAGCATGAGGCCTCCCCGGATAAGGACGTCGACTTCCGCCGCGCAAACGCGCCATTTACCCTGCGCCCCGAACCTTCTCCGGGCTTCGCGTCGCTGGGCACGCTCGCCCGAGGCGCTGGGCCTTGTATGGCGTTCTTGTACATCGTCTCGCGGCTTTGCCTAGGGCTTCCTTCCCACGAAGCCTCGCGACTTCGCAGTTGCCTTCGGCTAGCGCTTTTTCTTAGTTTACTTTCGCTAATGATCATAACCTACAGGTTCCATGCGCAGTGGACTTTAACCACATCAGTCGACGCCCATGCCGGGCGTACCCAGGCAGCCCATACAACTCCGGTCATCGCTCCGCGATGACCTACGCGTATGGCTTTCACGTTCTGCATAAACAAATGTCAGATATCACGATAGCAGCATTCATCCTGTTCTTTGCCACACTTACCATTGAGAGTTGGTTCTCTTGGCGATTTCTGAGAAAACTGAAAAGAGAGCATCATGACTTATGGATACATACTGGATGTAGGACAGCATGGACTGATTCGGACCTCATCTCATGCCTTGGAACAGTAACCTACCTTTATAAAAGAAAATATAAAGAAAGAGGTATGAGTGAAGAGATCGATTTCTGCGAGACGCATAGACTTAGAGTCATTGCATCATGGGCATTAGCCTCGGTGAGTGCGGTCTTATTGTTCATTTGCATATTCACCTTTGGCATAAAACAATGAGGCAGAACAAGGCAGAGCTCACAATGTCGGCAAACGCCCGCCCCTTTCACAACGACCCCATGAAATCAACCTCAACAGACTTGGAACCTCAGTCGAAGCCGACATCGTGAGTCTTTGACGTTCGCTGAAAAGATGAAAAAAGCGATTTTCACAACCATCCTAACAATGGGTTTACTCTCAGGACTATTCAGCCAGAAGAAAGAAGAGCCAAAAGACGATTTTCCACCGGTTCCGAGGTGGGAGCCCGCTATCGCCATCCCACAGGATAGAATAATTGATCGTCTCAACTACTACGCCGATGGAAAAAAAGATTTCGTAGTCTTCAGAAACGGAACCTGTGTTCTGATTCAAGATGGATTAAACGATGAAGAAGCAAAAAGCGAAGCATTAGGGACACTGTCCAAGATCTTCAACTACCATCCAGACATGAATCCCTTGAACATGGATGACGGGAATATTTTGATCCAGTACAACCATCCCGCCTACAACGTAGTTCTCACGGATATTGCGGATCAAAACATGGAGAGAATTAAGGAAAGACATTTGGAAGCACTAACGAGGGACGAAGTCTTGATGACTCCACAAGGCCCCAACAAATTCGACGAGTTCGGAATGAAGGCACTCTGGGGTCGTTGCTACTTTTTTATGGATGCCAAGAACCCTGTAATTACTAAAATCGTAAGAAAAAAAACTTAGCGAACAAGTCGTGCCATACAACTCCGGCCAACGCTCCGCTTACGGCCTCCGCGTATGCACTCGACGTTGGGCAAAAATAGGAAACCTTGACATGGTGGCATATCTTGCCACCATTTTACCGTGAATCGCAAACAACGACTTACCCTAGAAAAAGTAAGGGAGCGTCCAGAACGATCAGACTTACCTTGGAAGGACATCGAGAACATGCTCTCAGCCTTGGGAGCAGAGATTTCCGAGGGAAGTGGATCTCGAGTTCGTGTCTACCTAAACGGCGTGAGAGCTGTGTTCCACCGCCCTCACCCGCAGAAGGAAACGGACAAGGGAGCAGTAAAGTCAGTCAGACGGTTTCTGGAAGCTGCAGGAGAGTAAAGATCATGGAATACAAAGGATATGTAGGAACAGTTCAATTCGACGAGGAAGCCGAGATCTTCCATGGAGAAGTCATAAACATGAGGGATGTAGTCACCTTTCAGGCCGACACTGTCGAGGGCCTGAAGAAGGAGTTCCAAGCTTCGATAGACGACTACCTCGACTTTTGCTCCGAACGTGGCGAAGAGCCAGACAAGCCGTTTTCCGGAAAGCTCACCCTAAGACTAGATCCTGACCTTCATAGGAGCATCTACATTCGATCAAAGAAGGAGAACAAGAGCTTGAACAACTGGATCATCGAAGCACTTGGAAGAGAAACGAGAGCCCAA
>NZ_JACYFG010000019.1 GCF_014803405.1 Pelagicoccus enzymogenes | reverse complement strand
ATGCTGAGCTTTTCCTCCGCGGTTCGCATCTTCCTGGCGGTCGAGCCGGTGGACATGCGAAAGAGCTTCGACGGGCTCTACGCCGTCGCCGCCAACCAGCTCAAGGAAAACCCGCTGCAGGGCGGGATGTTCGTCTTCTCCAACAGGAGGCGCAACCGCCTGAAGATACTCTTCTTCGACGGCACCGGGCTTTGGGTGCTGGCCAAGCGTCTGGAGAAGGGCGGCTTCACCTGGCCCAGGCCCAGCGACGCCGCCAGCGGAAAGCTGCGGCTCAAGAGCGAGGCCTTGTCGATGCTGCTCGGCGGCATAGACCTCAAGGACGGGATGGCCAAGGCCTGGTACGAACGCTGAAGAAAATCGTTGATCCGGACCGCGTATCCTCTATCCAGATACGCGATGCCGCCGATAGAGGAAGTCCTAGCCGAGAACGCGACGCTTAAAGGCCGCGTAGCCGAGCTGGAGGCCCAGATCGCGTGGTTCCGCCGCCAGGTCTTCGCCGGAGGCAAGTCCGAGAAGGTCGACCTCAACCAACTCGACCTCCTGCTGGGCAAGCTCGAGGAAGCCAAGGCGGCCGAGCCGCCGCAGAAGGTGTCCTACGAGCGCAAGGCAAAGCCCTCGCGCAAGACTCGCGACGAGCTCTACGGCCACCTTCCGGTCCTCGAGGAGACGGTAGTCGAGCCCGATGAGGTGAAGGCGGAGCCTTCCAGCTACGAACGCATCGGCGAGGAGGAGACCTACGAGGTGAAGGTCGATCCGCCGAAGTTCTACCGCCGCCGCATCGTCCGCCCCAAGTATCGGAAAGTTGGAGACAAGTCCAAGGCGCCAGTCGTGGCCCCGGCCCCGCTTCGCGTTGTGGAAGGCCTGGCCTCGGCGGAGCTGCTCGCCTACGTCGTCGTCTCGAAGTTCCTCGACCACTTGCCGCTGTTCCGCCAATGCTCCATCTACAAGCGCCACGGCTTCGCCGTCAGCCGCCAGAACCTGGTCCGCTGGGTCGAGAAGGTCGCCGAATGGCTCAAGCCGATCTACAACCATATGCGCCTCGACCTTCTCGAGGGCGGATACGTCCAGGTGGACGAGACGCCGATAAAGTATCAGGATCCCGACTACGGGGAGAAGAGCACGAAAACCGGCTACCTTTGCGGCATGACCCGGCCGCTTGGCGACGTTTGGTACAAGTGGAGCGGCGGGCGCTGCCACGCCTCGGTCACCTCGCACCTGGAAGGCTTCGAGGGCGTGGTCCAGGCCGACATGTACGAGGCGTACCCGAAGCTGCAGAAGTCCAGCGAGGCGATCGAGCTGGCCGCTTGCTGGGCGCACGCCCGGCGCAAGTTCTTCGATGCCAAGGAGAGCTTCCCGCGCGAGTGCGGCGTCTACCTCAAGCTCGTCGCCAAGCTCTACGAGGTCGAAAGCGAGATCCGCGAGAACGGCCTCGACGCGGAAGCAGCCTTGGCCCTTCGCCTCAAGAGGTCCGCCAACGCTCACGCCCGCATCCGCCGCGTATTGGGAATCCTCAGACGTGGAGGCCTTCCGTCAAGCGGCTTGTCCAAGGCCTGCGACTACTCGCTCTCGCACTGGGGCTACCTCTCGACCTACCTGCGTCACGGCCACGTCGCGATCGACAACAACTGGATGGAGAACGCCATCCGGCCGACCGCGGTCGGCAAGAAGAACTGGCTCTTCGTAGGTCATCCCCAAGCCGGCGATCGCGCGGCGATCCTTTACTCGATCCTGATCTCCTGCCAACGCCTGGACATCCAGCCGCTTGAATATCTGCAAGACGTCCTGAGCCGGAACACCGGCATCATGCAGGAGCAAGAGCTCAGGGCTCTGACCCCGGCAAACTGGAAGAAGTCAAGACCAGCCTAAGGGGCAGATTTTGTACCGCTTACCGATGAAGAAGCGAGCGTGCGAGTTGCCCGACTTGGTGATCGAACCCTTCCTCACGCTCTCCCCGGTGGTATGCTCGCTGGTGGTCAGCCCGAGGTAGGACATCAGCCTTCGGGGGCTGTCGTACCCGCGAAGGTCCCCCAGCTCGCTGGCGATCACCGCGGCGGTGAGCCACGCGAAGCCCTTGAGCGCCATCAACGCCTGGACCAGCGGATACATCCTCCAGTCCACGAGCAGCAGCTGGAGCTGCAGCTCGATGCGCGAGATCCGCTCGCCGCACTGGTCGATCGAGGTGACGTACTCCTCCAAGGTCGTCCTCTGGGCCGGATGCTGCAGCCCGAGCTCGCGAATCCAGCGCCGGTGGCGCTGGTTCCAGCTGGTCTTGCCGGAGTAGGAGTATCCGTTTCGAAGAAGGAACGACTTCAGCCGCTGCCGGTTGCGACGCTGGTCCTGCTTGGCGTCGTACCTGGACCGGCAGAGGTCGCGGATCGCCTCGTCGGCGGCGTCGGGGATCCGGATGGGGTCCAGCTCTCCGCTGCGATGCATCCTCGCGAGCTGCTCGGCGTCGCGGCGGTCGGTCTTCACCTTCTCGCCCGCCTTCTTGGGCACGTGCACTGGCGATACCACGATGCAGTCCTCGTTCCACGCCTGCAGCCGGCGCTGCAGGGCGAAGCCCGTCGGCCCCGCCTCGTAGACGAAATGCAGCTTCACGCCCGGCTTGCGGTTGCGCTCGAGGAACTTCCTCATCGAGTGCAGGCTGCTCGAAAGCGTTCCGTAGTGCTCAACCTTGCCGTTGCGCCCCGCGTGGGCGAGGGAAATGACCGTGGTTTCCTTGTGGACATCCATGCCTACGTAGATATGCTTCTTTCTCATGCGCTTGTCTCTCCTGTATTGGTTATTGAATACATGCGGCTCTGCGCCGCCTCACGGCAACGTAACCCGCGAGCAAAGGGAGGCAAGCGCCCCCACTTTTTTTACCTGGGAACGCGACCATTAAGATTCGCTAAAAAAATGATGATACGAATCATAACGCTCTTCCTGATTTGCATACCAGCCTGTGCCTTCGCCGACGAATGGGTTCCGGTAATCTCGGAGCACAACGGTTACACGATAGTAAACCTTTTGGGACGTGACGAACCTGTCGTCTTAGAAAATGGTATCGTCGTAAGGCAAATCTGCAGATCAAAGAAAGGGAACGATTTTATCCTAGAACTAGTAGAAAGAAAATCACTCGGAGATTATGAATACGGGGCGTTGGTCTGCGAATGGGACGAATCAGAGATTGATTGGAAAGTCTACTATAGAGTAATGAAACCTGACATGATTCTGAAGTTCGGTGCTCGGGCAGGACTAAGCTACGTTTACAACGGATTCGAATCACTCGAGGAGGTTATGATTATCCTTGGACACGAAGAGCACAGAGAACTGCCTGCAGGATACATTCGAACTTGGAAAATCTGGGACTTCGTAGAAGACGAAGAAGTACGGACCTTGAGCGACGACGAAGTACCTGGAGGTTGGCCGAAACTTATAGAAAACAAATGAGCGAACAAGTCAGCTCATACAACTCCGGCCATCGCTCCGCGATAGCCTACGCGTATGGCTTCAGCGTTAAGTAGAATGAAAATATTTCGAGTAGCATTCGGATTCATTGTCGCCACATTCATTTACGGCTGTTCAACCATAAGCGAAGAAGAATTCGCTACATTCACAGGCATCACCGTATTGGATAGTGAATCACACAATCCAGTGACCGCTTTTTTTGGTTCTGAACCAATAAGTGGACAGCCGGATCGGTATTACCCAGGAATTGGAGTTACAGAAAACGGCCACACCTTCATTCGATGGACTGAGCCATTCGTATTGAGTATTTGTGCAATCGACTACGAGTGCACCACCCTAAACATGGGAGAATCCACAGAAGATGAGGTCACCATTTACCTGAAGAAAAAACTTAACCAGTCAGTAGATACAACTGCGGTCAGTGCTCCGCACTGATCCTCGTCGTATCACTTTCGCGTTGTGCAAAGAAAGAAATCAATGGGAACGACATTCGTCAGCATAGATAGCGAGAACGGTTTCTGGATGAAAGATGGTATCCTCGAACTCTGGCTTCGTTTCCTGTCCCTCCATCTTGAAGATCCATCGAACGAAGAAGAGGAAAGAATCATCAATCCTATTCGTAATCAGTGGCTCCTAGCCTCCAGAGGATATTTCTCCGGCTGCGTTCCCCTCTCGCTAAAAGAAGATGTATCCACTGAAGAAGGGAGAAGACTTGTGCTTGAGGCGATTCACTCTGCACTGGACGCACTCAAGAAAGCACCGAAAGAACTTAACAAGGATGTACTGAACTTACTCGGGATAAGTGGCGAGTTTGTCAGAGATTTCGAAACCTCAAGACTTATCGAAGTTGGAGATTCGTTCATTGCTTTGATTGAGGGAAGAATTAAAACGAAAGTGAACGATACGTCGTTTATGCCAGGCTGTAAGAATGAAAGAAAATAAGCACCAGGCAGCCCATACAACTCCAGCCAGCGCTCCGCGCTGACTTCCGCGTATGGCTTTCACGTTGGCTAGAAATCGTATGAAACGAAAACTCCTCTCAACTAGTAGGCTCCAAGCTACGGATCTGTTGCGATCCAGCCTAAGCCAGTTGCCAAGCGATGCATTGAAGCTAGACGATCAGCTTTCGGCATACGGAGAGGTTACGATCAAAGATGAAGAAACGACGTTCGACATTGGCATGGGGCCTTCGAGTAGAGTGGGAGCAAAAGGAAAGATAAGAGAAATAGAGCCAAACAAGTCAGAGCTGACCTATCAGTTCTATGGACCATTTTGGGCGTTCCTAGATCGTTACCCTTTAAGCCTACACCTCAAGGCGACTTTCTCAAAAATCAAAACTATCAAATAGAGCCAACCAGACGCCGCAGACAACGTCGGCAAACGCTCGCCTCTTTCACTACGAACGCATGAATATCCACCACCCCAGAAACTTTACCGATAGCTTTGGCCGCCGCGTCTGAGCTAGTCGTTCGACGAAGAAAAATAAATGAAGAACGACTTTCCAGTAGAGCATGTCGCCAAAGGGATGCCAGTAACAATGGAAGCATTCATTGCGCTACTAGTTTTTGCCCTTCCGATAGCGTTTCTAGGATTTGGAATCTACTGGTTGATGGGAAGGAAGAAACGAAGAGAAGAAAGAGAATTCGAGGAGTACATGAAGGAAAGAAATGAGACTCCTGCTTTGAGAGAGAATTGATCCTCGAAGCATTCAAAAAAAAAAAGAAAAACAACTACCGAACGAATCCAACCGGTGAATACAAAAACAGATAGGTCGAACCAGACGCTCCAGGCAACTGCGGCAAACGCCCGCCTCTATCATTACGACCTCATGAAAATCAACCACCCCAGAAATTTAAACGATAGTTTAGGCCTTGTCGCCTGAGCTCGACGAGAATAATGAGAACTGATTACGAGTTACCCAAACCGTGGATACAGAGAATCGCAAAGATGGTCGAATTCGCAATGGGCGGTACTCAGGTGACGGTCAGGCTCAAAAACGGAACAGAGATAAGAAAAGTTACGATCTCGAATTGTAAGTGGATCATTGAGGCACAAGGCTACGATTCTTGGCCTTTCAAGATGGAAGAAATCGAAGAAATCTATCAGACCGACGAAGACAAAAAGGATCGATCAAGAGAGAGGAAATACTTCTGAAAAAAAGATGAAAATATGGTCGAACCAGGCAGTCGATACAACTCGGGCCAAACGCCCCGAGTTGTGGACGCAGCAAGGGCGTATCCACACAACAACTTTCACAACGGGCCTCTAGGCCCTCGCGTATCACTTTGACGTTGTGCGCCAAGTGTAAGCTTCGCGTTTCTTGCCGGGTGCAAGTCCCGGCCATTAAAAGTTAGAACCAAACATGATGTATCGAGTGTTGCGAGAATGTTAGCTGAGTCACTGAATCAGGTTGATCGCCTTATAACGATTGTATCCGGAAGTCTGCTACAAGCGAACGGACGGGTGGCGGAACAGCATTCTCGAAGCGTACAGAGAGAAGCAGCGCGAGCCGCAAGGAGCCTCGCAAGCTCCCCAGAGCAATATGAGCCCCGTAAGAAGGAAGCAGATGTGGAAGGCGAGCGTGTAACGTGTCGTGAAGCCAGCATCGGCGAGATCGCTACAGGTGAGATCGCGTCGGTTCCACCGGGGTCTGTAGCTGTGGCGCGCCTGCACAGAAACGCGCGAGAACTTGGGAGGCCTCTCGGCTTCCCTTCCAGGGGGCGGGCCTTCAACCAAAAGAAGGGGTTCGCTTGAATCGAGAGGAGTCAGATTCGTTCGTAGTACTCGGAGACGGTAGGGCCGTTCGCGTGGGGAAGGGACGGACTGTCGGGTCAAGTGAGCAAAGCACTCACGCTCGAACGGGAAAGCTAGTCCCGACCGAAAGCGTGTCCCGCACCCTGCTCGAACTGACCGCCAAGGCGAAGCGGGATTCCGGATACAGGTTCCGCTCGTTGTATCGAGAGATAGACCTGCGCATGCTCTACGACAGCTTTCGCCTCCTGAGGCGGCAGGCTGCGACGGGAGTGGACGGGGTGAGCTACGCCGAGTACGAAAAGGACTTGGACGCGAACCTGCGCGGTCTGCTGGAGCGGCTGGCGAACCATCGCTACCGCGCCCGGCTGGTCCGAAGGAAGCATATAGCCAAGGGGAGCGGGAAGACCCGCCCTCTGGGGATCCCTGCTCTGGAGGACAAGATCGTCCAGATGTCCGCCCGCCGGTTGCTCGATGCGATCTTCGAAGCGGACTTCTCGGACAATAGCATGGGGTACCGCGCCGGACGAGGGGCCCGCGACGCCAGCCAGAGGCTGGCCAGCGAGCTCTTCCGCGGCCGATGCCACTGGGTAGTGGAAGCCGACATAAAAGGCTTCTTCGACAACATGGACCACGACTGGCTGATCCGCATGTTGGAGCAACGCGTTGCCGACCGACACTACATACGCCTGATCCGCAAATGGCTCAAGGCGGGGATAATGGAGGAGGACGGCGTTGTCAGGAATCCGACTACGGGGACGCCTCAGGGAGGAATCATATCGCCGATACTGGCGAACATATACCTCCACTACGCGCTGGACTTGTGGGTCGAGCGCGTAGTCGCGAAAGGATGCCGAGGGCAGGTCGCGTATCAAAGATACGCGGACGACTTCGTCCTTGGCTTCGAGTACGGTCACGAAGCGGAGGTCTTCTTCGTCAACCTCTCCAGCCGCCTTGCCAAGTTCGGCTTGAGCCTGGCGATGGGGAAGAGCGGAGTGATCCGCTTCAGCCGCCTGGATCCGAAGCGCAGCCGCAAGTTCACGTACCTCGGGTTCGACTTTTATTGGGCCCGGGCGCGGAGCGGCAAGCGGACTGTCAAGCGTCGGACCAGCAAGAAGAAGTTCCAAGGCGCCCTGAAGGCTCTGAAGGACTGGATAAGGCAGGAGAGGAGCACGCCGCTTAAGCGGCTCGCCCGGACCTTGCGGGCCAAGTTCCGAGGCCACTTCAACTACTACGGAGTGATCGGAAACTCGCCCATGCTCAGCCAGTTCTTCAACGCCGCGCGTTGGATCGTCTATCGGGCGCTGAACGACCGCAGCCAGAAGAAGAGCTACGATTGGGGAGGTTTCAAGCAGATGTGGAAAACCCTAGACATCCCCAATCCCAAGATCATAGAAAGGTACCCGTTACCCAGCCGATGCCAACTGCAACCCTCACGATAAACGACGCTTCGCCGAAGCGACTGCGCGGCCCGACAGAGGAGCCCTGTGCGGGAAAACCGCACGCAGGGATCTGCGAGGGGGCTAGCCGGAAACGGCTAGCTCTACCTTAATCTGTAGAAAAAATGAATACAATAGCTAGACTCATAAAAGATCACGACCTGCAATACGCATGTTCGATGCTCCTTGTGTTTCCTAGCATCCTCTGGACCCTAGGCGCTTTTCT
This sequence comes from Pelagicoccus enzymogenes, assembly GCF_014803405.1. Lineage (NCBI taxonomy): Bacteria > Pseudomonadati > Verrucomicrobiota > Opitutia > Puniceicoccales > Pelagicoccaceae > Pelagicoccus > Pelagicoccus enzymogenes. The sequence continues at coordinate 1,954 of NZ_JACYFG010000019.1, read as the reverse complement.
TCTGGTTTTCACATATGGACTCGTAGCCTTGTTCTTTCTTCCCGGAGTCCTCCTCCACTACGGCTGGTTTAAAGGTACCAAAAGGAATAAAAGTAGAGATAATCGATGGATCTACTTTTGGACCGTATCGATTCTCACATACCTATCTTACGCCCTCTTCTTCGCATATTCCTTAGGACCAGGAGCTAGACCGCACTTTCAACCAGTACCCCATATCTGGTGCGGATACGTGATACTAATCTCCACGGTCGCACTAATAAAAAGCATACAGAACCAGTCAGTGCTCACAACTTCGGAGGCTGCGCCTCCTACGTCGTGAGACTTCGGCGTTATGTGATGAAAGAGGAACACTCACAGTACAAAACATGCAAGGCTTGTGGGCATACCGACGAGAGAGCTATTTCTGAACTGGATGCAGCGTTTGAAGAAAGAAGGATTTGGTCCGACCCATGCAGCAAGTGTGGATCTAAGGACATCTCATCCTCTGGATCTTCAATGCCGTCAGTGAATAGAGCGGTGCTCGAAGAATGGAGCAGAAACGATGAGTTAATGATCCTTTCGCAAGATGAAGACCTAATCCTCGGAGAAGGTGAGAATCTTCCCCTCCTCGAAGAATTCCTAAGAAAAGAAACGACTCTACCTTCGAAGAAGGTTACTTTACTTTCCGCAATCTGCGTCGTGGTTTACGATAACACACCCGATGAAGATGATGATAAAGAGATCAACGATGAATTCGCTAGAAACGCAATTGATGTCTTGGTTCGCAATGAGTCTATTTTTGCCGAACTCGATGACACATACATCTGCGACTACATAAAGGACGTCGTTTATCCCAAAATCGGAAAGAGTAAAAAAACAAATACATAACCAATCGGCTCACACAACGAGCGCAAGCGCTCGCCGTGTGGCCTCGACGTTGGGCAAAATAGAATGACCAAAATCACAGCAACGCTTTCGCTACTGATACTTTCCGGGTGTGCGCACGTGATCGAGAGAGTGAACATTCCATTCGAAGCTTCTTCACTCGACTGTGAGCAAATCGATGTCACTGAGCTAAAGAGATACGAAAGAAAAAGAAAATGGAAAGATTTTGTAGAGGAAGCCAAAAGACTGCTTCCAATCGGATCTACGGAAGAGGAAATTGTCTGTTTCTGTGAAGCCCTTGAATGGAGCTATGTATATTCCGGCCCCCACAACATCTATGCATCTTGGAAAGATCTAAAATTCACATTTCCAGATTCGAGGGTAGGTTTCGAGTATGAGCTCGATGAAGATAGAAAGCTCAAAGAGCTTACGTTTGATTACCAACTAGCGTTCTTATGAAAACTGGGCCCAACAAAGCGGTCGATACAACGGCGGCAATCGCTCGCCTCTTTCATATCGAAAGCTCGAAACCAACGAACCCAGACATGGTGGCAATGACTGAAGCCGCCGTCGTATCACCTTAGCGTTCGAGTAATAATAAAATGGATACGATAAAACGTAGTTACAAAACAGCTACATTGCAAGCGTATCCTAAAAATGGAGGCGCTCGCTGACGCGAACGGGCGATGGGCAAGCTGGCGGACATCATCACCCGCTTCGAACCCCCTCTCAAAAGGAAACGGGCGCTCAGCGCCCAGCAGTGCAAGGTCTTCGGCAGCGTCAAGGCCTGCCGCACAAGCCGCCTGGGAGCCAGCGTCCAGACGGTCTGCGCATGCGGCAACGAGATCGTCGCCTACAACAGCTGCCGGGACAGGCACTGCCCCCAATGCCAAGGCAGGGCCACCCGCAAGTGGGTCGCCGCCCAGAGCGAACGCTTGCTCCCCACCAGGTACCACCACTGCGTATTCACGTTGCCCGACACGCTCGACGAGCTGGTCCGCTACAACGAAGCCGCCATATACGACCTTCTCTTCGCGGCGAGCTCGGGCACGCTCAAAAGCTTCTTCGCCTCCGACCGCCGCTTCGGCGG
>NZ_JACYFG010000018.1:0-7500 GCF_014803405.1 Pelagicoccus enzymogenes | reverse complement strand
TTTATTCGCTATCGAGCGATCTGGCTGCTCGCACAGCTTGGCGAAAAGGGTGTTGAAACTGTTGAGTCATTGCTAATTGACGAAGATCCGATTGTCCGTGCGACAGCTTACCAGTCGCTACGAATGGTTGACGGGTATAACCTTCTAGAAGTTGCGGGTGGCTTGTCGAAAGATAGCTCTGCGGTGGTTCGACGTGAAGTAGCCGTTTCGATGCGAGATATGCCATTCGATAAGGCAGGTGATGTTATCCTAGAACTAGCCAAGTCGATCGACGGTACTGATCGTACTGAACTTGAAGCATGGGGGATTGCGTGTATCGGGAAAGAGGATGACATTTATAAGTTGATCGTTGCTCAGATTGGCGAAGCGGATCCCTTAGAGTGGAGCGACCGGTATGCGGCTTTGATGTGGCGGTTGACGCGAGCAAGTTCCGTCGCTGACTTTTACATAAGAGCATCGTCTACCGCGTTGTCGACCAAGGAGCGTTTGGATGCTCTGACAGCGATTGCGTTCACCTCTTCGAGAGCGACTGTAGATGCGTTGTTTCGCTTAGTCGGCGAGGAAGGAATCGTCGGTGAAACAGCAAAGTGGTGGTTGTTGAACTATCGGAATACGCGTTTCGCGAATTTCGGTGTGGATGCTAGGTTGAAGGCTGAAGGTATCTATGATCCGGATACTATCGTTGTAAGTGGAAGCGTGATTCCGCAGCCTCAGGAGGAAAACTACCTTTCGTTAGATCGAGTCCTGTCCTTAAATGGAGATGTAGAAAGAGGTGCGGCAAAAGCGGCAGCTTGCTACGTATGCCATAAAGTTGGCGACTCCGGTGTTGAATATGGTCCGGACCTCAATGGTTGGACATCGAGACAAGGAATCGAATCGACTATCAGAGCGATTATTAATCCTAGCGAAGACATTGCTCATGGGTTTGAAGGTAGGGAGGTTGTCCTAACAGACGGCACAATCATCAATGGTTTGCTTGAATCCCAAGGTGACCCTTTAATGGTTCGGTCCATGGGGGGATTGCGCCAGATGATTCCAGGTGATCGCGTGGAGCGGGTCAAATGGTACAATCGCTCTCTCATGCTGTCGGCGGACCAGTTAGGACTCAGCGAGCAGGATGTCGCGGACATTGTGGCGTATCTGAGCACCCTAGAATAAGTTCAAGCCAAGCGCTGCCCATCCGGAAACTTATTTGGATGGGAGCGTTTACATGACTGCCTAGAAGGTGTGAGTATCAGTGATATCGGTATTGATATAGAGATGAGTGTCGGTGTTGACGTCGTAATAGTGGTTGTAGTTTGTGCCCTCTATATTTTCGGTACCTTGGCTTGCGTACGTGGATTCGATTTCGACGGAATCGCTTGAGTCTCCATCAACAAATAGGCGATTGTTGCCGTCTGTCATATCAAGCACGTCCTCGGCTGAAATTCGCAAAGTGTCGCTAGTTCCACCGTCTATGTTGATTTGTTCAATGTTGGTGATGTTCGCATTGTCGATTGATGTGAAGTCCAGCGTATACCCCCCGATTTCGAGGTCTAGCGTATCCCAGCCGTCGCCTCCGTCGATAGTGGTTCCGTAAGGGTTTTGATTTGTGCCAATGTTAATTGTGTCATCACCGTCGCCAGCATTGATAGTGTCAGACCCTCCTCCTGCTTCTATGTAATCGTCGCCCGATCCCGTGGTTATGGTTTCGTTAGCGCTCGTACCGATATAGGTCTGGTCTGGTTCTTCGACTTGTGAATAGAGGCTTTGGGCAAAGGTGCTGTCTATCTGGCTGTCGTAGATTTCGAAGTTGTCGATGGTGCCTTGGAAGAAGTCCCGTAGACTGTCGGCAATTCCGTCCCCGCTATATTGTTGGCTGGCTCCGATAGTGATAGGTTCGTTGTTTTCGCTTATCCCTCCGGTGTAGGCATTTGTGGCGACTGAGGTTCCGTTGAGGAAGAGCTCAAGTCCCTCGCTGCCGAACGAGAGGGCCATCTGGTTGTTTGTACCCGCCGTAATCGCTCCGGGATCGGATGAAATGTGGTAGCTAGCGGAATCGCTTTGGATACGAACAGTAAGGGTTCCGTCACTCTCGATGTAGGCATCTATGTGTCCGCCCGCGTCGTAGTTCATTGAATCGCGACTGAAGAGCGTTTGCTGTCCGGAAATTTCGCTAGGATTGAATGAGATAACGAAGCTGCCCTCGGAAAGCTGAAAGTCCGAGGAGGGAGATATTTCGACGTAGTCATCAACTCCATCGAAGGAAGCGGAGGTGCCTGCTGTGAGAACGCCATCGCTACCAAGGCTCGTTCCGTTCTTGTAGGTTCCATCGTTGGTACCTGAAGCGTCTTCCGCTGTGGTTCCGGAGGATTCGTCGAATTTCCACTGGGCTATCAGTGCTGGCCCCTGATCGACGATACCTGCTTGTTGGGCGCTTTCCTCTGGTCCAGTCCCTGAATTCAGAGAGGAGGGGTCGTAATTGGCATCGTTGGAGATGACGATCTTGTCGATCGCAATGCCATCCTCTCTTTGCCAAATATTGAGTGTGTGTTGGCCAGGTTCGGTTACGGTGATTGCGACGCGACCTCCGTTCACTGAGTTTGAGCCCCACTCGAGTCCGCCGTCTCCTACGGAAAGGCCGCCATCGTCTGTTGCGACGACTCCATCCAATCCGATGTGGAGTGAATCGTCGTTGCCGGAGGATCCGCCATCTTGAGTGCCGTCGGCACGGACCCATACGTAGTAGGTGCCGGCTGCTTCGAAGTTCACTTCGTAGGTGAGTTCCGAGGAACTCGATTGGGCTTCGCTAGCGGAGAGAAGATTTTCGGAATCACCGCTAGCCATGTATACGCCTTCGCCTCCTGAGAATGATCCGTTTGAGTAGTCGGCCCAAGTGTCGCTGCCAGAGTCGGTTTTGGAAGCGTAGCTTTCCGCTTCGATGGATACGAGTCCACTGCTCATCAGGAAGGTGCCTGCTTCCGGATCGGGAACTTCCTCGACTGTGATAGCGAAGGTATCGGTGGTTGTCGCTCCAGCTTCGTCGGTAGCTGTGACCTTTACATTGATCGCTCCGTTGTCCGCAAGTCCAGGTGTGCCCGAGAGTAGGCCGGTATTCGAGTCGATGGTCAGCCAGTCCGGCAGCGCTGAGCCGTCTGAAAGGGTCGCGGAGAAAGACAGACTGTCGCCGGTATCGACGTCTCCAAAATTTCCTGACACGTCGAGATTGAAATCTACTGTTACGGTGACGCTCTGGTCTGAAATCGCGGAGGTTACGGTAGGTACGTCATTGGTATTGTCTACTGTGAGTGTGAAGGTGTCGCTGGTGGAACCGTTTTCGTCAGTAGCAATGACCTTTATCGAGATGGTGCCTACATCGTCATTGTCGGGGGTCCCGGAGAGGACGCCTGTCGAGGTATTGAAGGACAACCATTCAGGCAATGCAGAGCCGTCCGCGAGTGTAGCGGAGTAGGTGATGGCGTCCCCGTCAGTCTGGGAGAAACTTGCTGATGTGTCTACGGAGAAAGCCGCGTCTTCGTCGGTGTGGGCATCGGCGATAGGTGTGTCGAGCGAAGGCGCGCTCGCTGCCGCGTCTTCGATAGAGAGAGTTGTATCCGAAAATTGGATGAACTCTACGTTTGAAACGGTGTCGGTGCCGTCGCGGCCAGAGGTGTTGTCGGTAATCGTGAAGGTTCCGTCGCCGTTATTGATTACGTCGTAGTCGGCTTGTGCTCCGGAGTACACTATCGTGTCGGTGCCCGCTCCGCCGTCGATGGTGTCGTCGCCAGCTCCACCTGTAATGGTGTCGTCACCTGCTCCGGCGTCGATCGTGTCGTTGTCAGCGTCCACGAGTTGAACATTATCGAGTGAAATGCCCACGTTGTCGTGACCGCCAGTTTCGACGAAGCGAAGCGTATTCGAGCCGTCGCCCATGCCACCGGTGACTTCAAAGCTAAAGGACTCCCAAGTATCTTGGGCCTGGGGATCGATTGTGGCGATGAGTTCACCGCCGAAGTAAACCTGCATTGAGTTGGAAAGGTCGCCCGACCTGTCTCCCACATCGAAGGAAAGCGTATAGCTGGCGTCTTCAGTTAAGCCTTGGACGGTTTGACTGATATCCATCCGACCTGGCGACTCAGCCATATCGAGGAAGTAGTCGCCGTCTGTCGCGGCATCCATGCCTTCCCAGCCTGATACGTGCATTTCGAAGTCAGTGCTGTTCGCATCGGTCCAACCTTGTACTGAGGATTTGGATATACCCCAGGAGTGATTGTTGCCTCCGGCAACATCTTCAAAGGAACCGTTGATTATGAAGTTCGTAGCAGTGGTGGGATTTGCATCTGAATCGTCGCCGTAGATTGTGTCATTGCCGGCTCCGCCTTGGATGGTGTCGGACCCCTTGCCGCCGGAAATTTCGTCGTCGTAGTCGTCTCCGGAGATTGCGTTGGCATCTCCGTCGCCGCTTTGAACGGCAGTGGCGTTGACCTGAATGTCGAAGGTGTCTTCTGCTATCGCTGTGCCATCGGACGCCACGACTTTTACCGAGATCGTACCGCTGTCGTCTTGACTGGGTGTGCCGGAAAATTGGCCCGTGCTTGTATTAAAGCTGAGCCAGCTTGGGAGGGGATCTCCGTTGGCCAGAGTGGCACTGTAGGTGAGGCTATCGCCGACGTCGACATCTGAGAAGTTGCTGGAGACATCGAGGGAAAAGGCATTTTCTCGGTCAACAGATTGATCCGATATGGCGGACGCGGTCGGGACGTCGTTGGTATTTTCGACTTGGATACCGAAGGTGTCGGATGCGGTTGCGCCTGCGGAGTCCGTGGCGGTGACGGTTACTGAGAGGGCGCCTACGTCGCCGTTTTCTGGCGTTCCGGAGAGGACGCCTGTTGCAGAATCGATGGAGAGCCAGCTGGGTAGGGGGGCACCGTTTTCGAGGGTGGCGGAGTAGGTGAGCGTGTCCCCTTCGTCGACGTCCGAGAAGTTGGAAGAGATGTCGAGGCTGAACGCAGCGTCTTCATCGGTGGTTTGGTCGGCGATAGCAGATACGGTTGGGCCGTCGTTTGTATTTTCGACTTGTATACCGAAACTGTCGGATGCGGTTGCACCTGCTGAGTCCACGGCGGTGACGGTAACTGAAAGGGCGCCTACATCGCCGTTTTCGGGTGTTCCGGAGAGGATGCCTGTTGTCGAATCGATGGAGAGCCAGCTTGGCAGCGGGTCGCCGTTTTCGAGGGTGGCGGAGTAGGTGAGCGTGTCCCCTTCGTCGACGTCCGAGAAGCTCGATGAGGTGTCGAGGCTGAACGTGGAGTCTTCGCTCGCGTTGATTGTGGAGTCGGGAATGGAGAGCGATTCGCTGGAAATGACAGAATAGCTGCTATCGTTTGGCCCTTGCCATTCGAGCCTGAGGCTCGAGTCGCCTCCGCGCTCGAAATAGATGAGTTCGACGCTGTGCTGTCCTTCAGTCAGTTCGATGTTGCCAGTGGCGGACTGGTGAGAGTGCAACCCGTCGAGATCGACGACCTCTTGTCCGTCGACAAAGAGCCTGAATCCGTCGTCGCCAGACACCCTGAAGTTCCAAGAACCGGATGCGTCGATTTGGATGTTTCCCTCGTATTTGATGGCGACATTGTCAGAAGGGCCACCTTCGTAGACCGCTCCCCCGCCTAGGAAGAAATCAACGTTCTCCACTGTGTCTATATAGTCCGGCGTCGCATCGAAATCTATGTCCGAGAGCTGGGATGGGCTGGATCCTAGATTGAAGTACGATGCCTTCAATCCGGCTTGATTGCTCTGGATGACAGTCGGACCGTCGTTTGTATTTTCGACTTGGATACCGAAGGTGTCGGATGCGGTTGCTCCTGTGGAGTCCGTGGCGGTGACGGTAACTGAAAGGGTGCCTACGTCGCCGTTTTCTGGCGTTCCGGAGAGGACGCCTGTTGTCGAATCGATGGAAAGCCAGCTTGGCAGCGGGTCACCGTTTTCGAGGGTGGCGGAGTAGCTGAGCGTGTCCCCTTCGTCGACGTCCGAGAAGCTCGAAGAGATGTCGAGGCTGAACGCGGCGTCCTCGTCGGTGGTCTGGTCGGCGATTTCTGAGTCGAGAGTGGGGGTGTCGTTGAGCACCTCTACTGCATCGAATGTACCGTCTGCAAAGCGGAAGTTTTCGAACTCGGAGACGATGTCTATTCCTCCGCGCCCGCTAACGAGATCTTCAACGGTGTAGGTTCCGTCACCGTTGTCTGTCACGTGGTATTCTGACCGGACTCCTTCTAGTTCGAGTGTATCGGTTCCGCTTCCTCCTTTCAAGGTGTCGTTGCCGCGCGAACCGATTACGGTGTCGTGTCCGGCCCCTCCGGAGATGGACTCGATTCCGTCGAGGTTGGTTTCGGAGAAGTCGAGCGTCTGGTTGGAGTAGTCTCCGGTGACGGTGACTCCGGAGTGTCCGTCCGCGGAGATGGTCTCGATGGAATTGTCGGCGTCGAAGTCGGAGTCGATCACGATCTCGGTGTCGTCTCCGGTGGCCTTCACGGTGTCGTTTCCTTCGCCTCCGTGGAAGTCGTCGGCTCCGTCTCCCTGGGTATAGAGGAATGTGTCGTCCCCAGCGCCGCCGTGGAGGTTGTCGTTTCCGGTGGATGCGAGGATGGTGTCGTCCCCGTCGGATCCGATTACGGTGTCGTGTCCTGCTCCGCCGGAGATGGACTCGATTCCGTCGAGGTTTGTTTCGGAGAAGTCGAGCGTCTGGTTGGAGTAGTCTCCCGTGACGGTGACTCCCGAGTGTCCTTCGGCGGATATGGTCTCGATGGAATTGTCGGCGTCGAAGTCGGAGTCGATCACGATCTCGGTGTCGTCTCCGGTGGCCTTCACGGTGTCGTTTCCTTCGCCTCCGTGGAAGTCGTCGGCTCCGTCTCCCTGGGTATAGAGGAATGTGTCGTCCCCAGCGCCGCCGTGGAGGTTGTCGTTTCCGGTGGATGCGAGAATGGTGTCGTCCCCGTCGGAACCGATTACGGTGTCGTGTCCTGCTCCGCCGGAGATGGACTCGATTCCGTCGAGGTTTGTTTCGGAGAAGTCGAGCGTCTGGTTGGAGTAGTCTCCCGTGACGGTGACTCCGGAGTGTCCGTCCGCGGAGATGGACTCGATGGAGTTTTCGGCGTCGAAGTTGGAGTCGATCACGATCTCGGTGTCGTCTCCGGTGGCCTTTACGGTGTCGTTCCCTTCGCCTCCGTGGAAGTCGTCCGCTCCGTCGCCCTGGGTGTAGAGGAATGTGTCGTCGCCCGCTCCGCCGTGGAGGTTGTCGTTTCCGGTGGATGCGAGGATGGTGTCGTCCCCGTCTGATCCGATTACGGTGTCGTGTCCTGCTCCGCCGGAGATGGACTCGATTCCGTCGAGGTTTGTTTCGGAGAAGTCGAGCGTCTGGTTGGAGTAGTCTCCCGTGACGGTGACTCCGGAGTGTCCGTCCGCGGAGATGGTCTCGATGGAATTGTCGGCGTCGAAGTTGGAGTCGATCACGATCTCGGTGTCGTC
>NZ_JACYFG010000017.1 GCF_014803405.1 Pelagicoccus enzymogenes | reverse complement strand
CCTTGTAGGTTCCCCACCATTGATTTCCAGCTTTTTGAGCCCTTCCGAGAATGAGTCCATAACTCGTCGGAGGAAGGGCTCGAAAAGCCCTCTGCAAATGGCATTTTCAGAGGATGCCAGGATCGTTCGAACCGGCGGCCACCGGTCCGAACGCGTTTCGAGTGAGATCAATCTGCGTCCGGAGCCCTCATTGAGCGAGCTCAGCGCTGAGCAGCGATCCCTCGAAGCGACCTGGCTTGGATATCAAACAGTTGAAAGAGCCCGTCATCAAAGACGCGAGCTCACCTCTACAAGACAGATACAAGCCATGAATCCCACCGAATACGACATTATCGCAATCGACATATCGAAAGATACACTTGAAGCGCTCAGCGACAAGCGAAGTTTCAGCGTATCCAACAAAGCAGACGCCCTTAGCGAGCTGACCGACCACATCGCCACCTTCAAGACGCCCTTGGCCGTCTTCGAGGCGACCGGCGGATACGAGCGAATCCTCATGCAGCAACTCCTCGCCAAGGGCCTCCCCTTCGCCAGGGTCAACCCGGCTCGAGTGCGACACTACGCCAAGAGCGAGGGGGTCAAGGCAAAGACCGACCCCATCGACGCGCGCATGATTCGCAACTTCGCGAAAGAGAAGAACATACGACCCCAAACGCCTCCCTGCGAAAAACGCCAGCAGCTCGCCGCCCTGCTCGACCGCAGAAGCCATCTGAGCGAACAGCTAAGCCGCGAGAAAAACCGGCGGCAAAACAGCGATCCTCTCATCCACCCATCCATCGAGCGCATGATCGCGATCGTGCAGAACGAGCTTGAGACGATCGAAGAGGACATCAGGGAGCTCGTCCAAAGCGACGCGAAGATGCGCTCCCAGCAAGGCATCGCCCTCTCGGTCTGCGGCGTGGGCGAAGTCACGGCTTGGACCCTGCTCGCGCACCTCAGCGAGATCGAGTCCCTCAACAGGAACCAGATCGTCGCCTTGGCTGGAATCGCCCCCTTCAACGACGACAGCGGAAAGACCAAGAAGAAAAGACGCATCCAAGAGGGTAGAGCCAAAGTCAGACGGTGCCTCTACATGGCGACCAAAACTGCTGCGGTGCACAACGAAGTGATAAGACCTTACGTCCAGAAGCTCAGGGACAAGGGCAAGCCGTACAAGTGCGCCATCGTCGCTGGAATGAGGAAGATGCTCATACACATACAAAGCCTGTTCAAAAAACTTAACTTACAGCTTGCTCAGTGACACAGTTGCTCGGCGGTTAAAATTTACAACCCGATCAAACCAGAAACCTACCGCACAACCCGATCATCGGTGCAAATCAGTGCTATCGGTGGTTTAAACAAAATCACATCTCACGCGTCCACTTGTCTCGGCATAGCCCAAAGGGCGACGCTGGATCCGTGTTCAATGCCTGCCCTGAGCCTCGCCGAGGGCGGTTGAAACACGGTCCAGGTAGGGCGGACTGGCCCAGTCCGCCGCGGAGAAATGATCCTGCAACGCGGCTGTCTGGGCCAGACAGCCCTACCCTCTTGAAAACAGGAAACCGTTTTAATGACACCCGTCCATCTGAGCGATCTGGAAGGTCCCGCCACTTTATCAGAAATCAGCAATTAGCAATTAGCAATCAGCCATCAACAATCCACCTCCGCGTCCTCTGCGCCCTCAGCGGTTCAAAAGACACAACCAAATCATCGGTGCAAATCAGTGCTATCGGTGGTTTTAACAAAATCACATCTCACGCGACCAAGATCCGTCTTCGCCAACGACGGCTACGCCGAGACATGTGGTCCCGCCACAGTGTCGGCCATCAGTTATCGCGACCAAGGTCGCTCCTACAACCAAATCCCTCCGCGTCCATTCGTGGTCAAAACAACAATGCAGGAGCACCTCTGCGTCCTCCGCGGTTTAAAAAAAAACCGCTGCAACGAATCGTATTCCTCCAATCCAGCAGCGAGGCGGCTTGCCTTACCGCTTCTTCTTGAAAAGGAAATAAACGACTCCACCGATCATGATGAGCGGCAGGAAGCTGAGGATCGCGGTGGTGGCATAATAAGCCGCGCGGGCCTCTTCCTTGCCAACCGCGCAAACGGAACAGGCTTCCGCGGAAGCCGCTAAGCCCAGGGCTGCCAGGAAAACGATCGCTTTGCTCAGGGAGTTACCTTCGAAAAATCGTTTCATTGCGGAGTCACTAGTTGAGGTATACGAGAACGTAGAGGATGGGCCAAAGTCCGACAACGAAGTACCAGAAGGCCTGACCTGCCCGGAAGCTCTGCAGACGCAGCGTGCCCTTGCGAAACTTCAAGAAAAGCCGTACTTGAGCCACGATCGAGCCAATCGCATGCAGGGCGTGAGCGCCGATGATGAGGTAAAAGAAGGCTCCGTAAGTGCTGGACTGCAGGGTCAGGCCTTGGCTGAGGATGCGAACCCACTCGAACCCTTGGAAGAGAACGAAAAAGGTTCCCAAGCCCAAGGTCAGAAGGAAGAGCCGCTTGCTCTTGGCGCCAAAGCCTTCGTTTTGAAACACGCGGCCCGTCAGGTACATGGTCAGACCGCTGGCCAAAAGCACGACCGAATTGAAGGCAGTCGCGCCGATGGGAAGGCGCGGCTGGTCCAGGGGAGGCCATTCGACCGCGTTCGCCTTGGAAATCATGAAGGCGCTGATCAATCCCAAGAAGAACATCATCTCCGCCATGATGAAGACGATGACTCCTAGAACGCTGTTCGAAAGGGCCGGTTCGCGTACCGAACCGCCCTCGCCATGAATTCCTGCTTCCGCGTATCTCATTTCCCTCCTCCTTTGGTCAATGGTCCCGCCTAGTGGGCGTGTCCGCTGTGGTCGTCGTGAGAGTGATCCTCCGCCCCATGCGAGTCACCATGGGCTTCGCCGTGGTGATCGAAGCCCTTGTCCTCCGGCAAGACGATCGGCAGCTTTTCCCAGTTGTGCCCTTCGGACTTCATGGAATCCGTTGCGGTTCCGAAGAAGAAAACGAAGAGCAGAGCCACCATGGAGAGCAGCAAGTAAGGAGCGTAGATCTTCTCGAACTTCAGGTGCATGAAGTAGGCGAGAACGTAGTAAGCCTTGACGAGGGCGATACCAAATGCGGTCACGAGAACGAGCACGAGGCGCGGGGCCCCTTTCATGTCGAAAATCTCCGCAATTTCCGGCCCCAGCACGCTGATCACGAAGAGGACCAGCAGCATGATGTAGATCTTGAAGTAGCTTGGATGGTTTTCTGATGCCATTTCTAAAAATTCCGTATCTAAGTTGTAACTACTTCGCGATGTAGAGCAGCGGGAAGAGGAAGATCCAGACGATGTCCACGAAGTGCCAGTAGATGCCGATGTTCTCGACGCGGTGCCAGTTCTGCTCGTGCTTGATGTCCTTCTCCGCAATGATGGCCATGATCACCATGCCGCAAAGCACGTGGAATCCGTGAAGGCCGGTGGCAGTGTAGTAGAAGCTCCAGAAGTTACTGGTGAAGAGCGTGAAGCCGTGGGAAATCTCGGTGGCATACTCGTAGGACTTGAATCCCATGAACAATCCGCCGAGGCCGATGGTGTACCAAATGTACTTTCTCGCCGTCTTGGCGTCCCGCTTTTCCGCCGCAGCGTGAGCGAGGACCACGAAGTAGCTGGAAGTCAGCAGCCAAAAGGTGTTGGCGCCGCCGATGAAGGTATTGGTGTAGGCCGCGGACACTTCCCAGGAGCCGTGCAAGAAACGGTTGAGGAGGTAGGCCGCGATGAGGCCGCCGAAAATGACGATTTCAGAGCCGACTACCCACCAGACCGCGAGGCGGCCTGTCGGGATACCGGTACGGCTTCTGCCAGTTGCAATGATTTTATGACCCATTGTATCGAGAGAGGGATTAGGTTGAATTACTTGGCTGTTTCAGGCTCGTTTTGCGGCCAGTAGTCCTTCTCGCGTCCTTCGACCGAGAATTCGTAGGGACCACGATAGACTTCGGGGAGATTGTCTCCGAAGTTGCCATGCGGTGGGGGCGATGGAGCAACCCACTCCAAGGTGTTCGCCTTCCAAGGATTCGCCTCGGCCTTGCGTCCACGTACCAAGCTGACCACGAAGTTCACGAAGAACGGGATCTGGAAAAGGATGAGAACGATGAGCGAACCCGTGGCAAAGACGCGCAGGTCCTGGAAGTTCTCGGTATAGAGGTCAGGATAAGCGGTGTAACCGGCGATACGACGATGCTGACCGGCAGCTCCCAGGACGAAGAGCGGAAGGAAGATTCCGTTAAAGGGAATAACCGTTCCCCAGAAGTGAATCTTGCCCCAGAACTCGTTCATGTGGCGACCGAACATTTTCGGGAACCAGTAGTAGATCGCCGAGAAGGTTCCGATGATAGCGATCGGCACGAAGGTGTAGTGGAAGTGAGCCAAGACGAAATAGGTATCGTGCAAGTAGATGTCCGTACCGCTGGATCCGAGCCAGATTCCCGTCACGCCGCCGATCAAGAACTCGGCAATGAACGAAAGGGCGAAGAGCATCGGAGTGGTGAAGCGGATGGAGCCGCCCCAAAGGGTTCCGATCATGGCGAAAAGCATGATGGCGACCGGAATGGAAATGAGCAGCGTGGTCGTGGTGAAGAGGTAGGTTGCCCGCGGATCGACCCCGGAAATAAATTGGTGGTGAGCCCAAACGAAGAAGCTCAAAATACCCAAGCCAATGGAGCTGTAGAGGATCATCTTGTAGCCGAAGAGCTTCTTGCGAGAGAAGGTACAGATGATTTCGATCACGACGCCCATCGCGGGAAGCAGTACCACGTAAACTTCAGGGTGGCCGAAGAACCAGAACAAGTGCTGCCACATGACAGGGTCGCCACCAGCGGCCGGATCGAAGAAACCGGTGCCCAGCGTCTGGTCGAAGAGGAGCATCACCGCGCCCGCTACCAGTGGACCAACCGAGGCCATGAAGAGGATGGAGGCGATGACGATCATCCAAACGACCATAGGGATGTCGTAGAGCTTCATCCCCTTGGCGCGAGCGTTCATGACCGTAGTGATGAAGTTGATACCGCCCAAGAGAAAGGCCACGATTTCCAGCGTCACCGCTATCAACCACATGGGCGCTCCAAAGGGCGTTCCGTTGTATTGGGATTCTGCTGACAGTGGAGGATAAGCCGTCCATGCGCCGCCAAATCCGCCTTGTGGGACGAAGAAGGAAGCGATCAGCACGATGGCGCTGAGAAGGAAGACTTGGTAGGAAAGACGGTTGATCTTCGGAAAGACCATATCGTCACATCCGATCATCAGCGGGATGAGGAAGTTACCCAGAGCGGCGATCAGTACCGGCATCGCCACCCAGAAGATCATGATGGTACCATGATTGGTGACCAGCGAGTTGTAGGCCGCAGGCGAAACCACTCCGAAGAAAGGAATGGAGGAGCCTGGGAAGGCAAGATGCATGCGGAAGACGTAGGAGAAAAAGCCTCCGATCAGTCCCATCGCCATACCTGTGAACAGGTACTGGAATCCGATGATCTTGTGGTCAGTGGAGAAGCAGTACTTGCTCCAGAAAGATTCGTGGTGGCCGTGGTCGTCGTGATGGTCGACGCCAGCCGTTGCAGTTGCGGTATCAGCCATTGTTTGGCGCCTCCTTCAATTGAGATTCGGTGTTAGCGTAAGCAGTGTCTTGCTTGAGGTGTGCAGGGGTGTGTTCAGCGATCCAGGCGTAGTACTCGTCAGCCGCCAAAATCTTGACCCGAGCCGGCATGAAACCATGCCCGTAGCCGCACATTTCCGCGCACTGTACGTCCCACTCCCCTTCCAGGATGGGCTTGAAGTGGCCGAAGATCTTGCGGCCCGGCACCGCGTCTTGCTTGAGGCGGAAGACAGGGATGGAGAAGCTGTGCATCACGTCCAAGGCTTGCAGCTCGTACTGGTATTGGGTGTCCTTCTTGAGGACGAGCTCGTTGATGAGCTTGATGTCGTCGTCGGTGTCCAGAACCCCGTCCGCGCCTGCATGCTCGAAAGTCCAAGCCCACTGCTGGGAGATCACCCGCACTTGCTCGTCGTATTCCGGCATGTCGATCTTGACCTCGTGCCAGACCTTGAAGGTGTAGAAGAGAATCGCCAAATCGCAGAGGAGGATCAGGTAGTGAGGAATCTCGACAGCCTGCTTCTGCTTATGGGTTTCGCCGGTGATGTACTGCGCCTTCTGGCCGGGCTTGGCCCGAAAACGGAAGACGACGTAGAAGAAAAACGCCATGGTCAGCACGAACCAGAACATGACCAGGTAAGTGATCAGATCAAACAAGTGGTCGATGCTTCCGGCAAAGGATGATGCTCTAGGAAGAAAGTACTCTAGCATGGGAGACGGATTAGGTTAGAAACGAAGACTCAGCTGTCAGGCTGCCTAAGCGACGAGATGGAACAGATACCAGATTCCGATAATCGTGGCTGCGAACAATACAGTCCCAACCAGGGTATACTTGAAGAGACGACGCGTAATGGCGTACACGTAGTGCTCTTGTTGAGGATCAATTTCGGCGGGCTCTTCGCTCATTTTTCTGTCAGGCGGTTAGAAGGAGGAGAAAAGTAAGGTCTTACTTGTTGAGAGACTGGATGTAGGCGACCACGTCCTTAACGGCTTGCTCGTCAGCCAACATCATGGCCATCGGACGCATCTGAGCTCCCGTGGTGTCCTGCGGGTTGGAGCCGCGTACGCCTTCCTTGAACTTGTGCAGCTGGGCCGCGAGGTACCAGTCGTGCTGGTTGAGAAGCGACGGGGAATTGAGCAGGTCGTTGCCCGAGCCGTCCGCTTGGTGGCAAGCTTGGCAAGTGGCGTAGAGCGTCTTGCCGCGTTCCGCGTTGCCGTCGGTGATCGTGGCTTCCGCTGGCTTCGGCTCCATGGAGGCGATGTACTTGGAAACCGCAGCGATGTCCGCTTCGGACGTCAGCAGGGTCGCCATGGGGCGCATTTGCAAACCAGTCGCATCCTTGGGGTCCCCGCCGCGGTGACCGAGCTTGAACTTCTGGATCTGGTTGGCGATGTACTTCTCGGAAAGCCCCGCGATCGCAGGAGCGTTCAGCAACTTCATTCCGGAACCGTCCGCCTGGTGGCAGGCCACGCAGTTCGCGTAGAGCTGCTTGCCACGCTCGTCGTTAGCGTGGGAAACGGCGGAAACCAGAGACGCCAAAACTCCGACCATCGCGAGTCGGAGTCCAGTCTTCGAAGTGAGAGACGAGATAATCGATTTCATATGTCAAAAGTGAGGCCGCCCAGACGAAAGGACCGGAGGGACATGGTTTGAGTGGTAGTTGTTAAAACTCTGTGTTCGTCTTGGCGCAAGTATCCCCTTGGAAAGGGAACGGAAAAGTAGGCACGACAGGGCAGGCAAACCGCTGTCAGAAAGGGGGCTAATACCCTTTTTGACCCCTTCGATGTCAAGGCTAAAGCCCTTGAGATTTAAAGACATAGTTCGGCCTTGCTTCAGCGACGATTCAAAGGGCCGCCCGGTTCCATTCCGAGGTCGGCCCCTGCCCGTAATCGGGGTGATTCGTCCCTGAAAATTCTACCTAGGCGGGTAAAACACCTTTCAAAAGCGCGAGGGCTGGGCCCCTTACGCTCAGAAAGCTGGCGGAGACGCCGAAGTCTAGGCCTTATCAAACGCGAGGATTCCCATCCTACGTCCCCATCCCTGACTCATATCTTATCGCTAATGCTACGACTCGCAGCATGCCCACTGTTCCGTAAATGAGCGAGCAGCGTTCCAACGCGCTGCCTCGGCGCATCATCGTTATCGATGATACCGAATCGATTCATTCCGACTTCGAGAAAGTGCTCTCTCCCGCCAGCTCCAGCGAGAGCGAACTGGCCCTCGAGGAGCTGGACCGCCTCATGTTCGAAGAGGAGACTCCCGCGGAACCGATCAGCGGCACCCAGTTCGATTTTGAAATCGGCCACGCCTACCAAGGCGAAGAGGGATTGCAGCGGATCTTGGACGCGCGAGAAGCAGGCGCCCCCTACTCCGTAGCCTTCGTCGACATGCGCATGCCGCCCGGCTGGGACGGATTGAAGACCGTCGAGGAAATATCCAAGGCGGACCCGCACATCCAACTCGTCATCTGCAGCGCTTACTCAGACTACTCCTGGCGCGAAATCATCGAGCGGGTCGGGCATACGGATCGACTGCTCATCTTGAAAAAGCCTTTCGACCACGCCGAGGTCTACCAACTTGCGGTCGCCTTGAGCGAAAAGTGGCATACCGAAAAGCAGACCCGGGACCTGCTTGCCGCTCTCGAACAGAAGGTCGAAAGGCGCACCCAACAAATCTCCGAAGCGAACCAGCAGCTCAACGCCCTCAATTCCGAGCTGCAAGTCGCGGTGGCCGAAGCGCGGGCGGCGGAACGGGCCAAAGGCCGCTTTCTCGCGACCATGAGCCACGAGATCCGCACCACCCTCAACGGTATCATCGGCGCCTCTCACATGCTCAACCACAGCTCCACCCTCCCGGAGTCCGATCTCGAGTTCGCCAATATCATCCAAAAGAGCGGCGACGCCCTGATGATAATCATCAACGACATCCTCGACTACTCGAAGTACGAGAGCGGACAGCTGGAACTGGAGAAGATCCCCTTCTCGCTCAAGGAGCTGGCCAAGGAATGCACCAGCCTGATGGACACCGCCCTCACCCGGATGAACATCAAGCTCGAGCTGCAGCACGACGACAAGCTGCCCGAGCTGGTGGTGGGCGATCCCGCCCGCATCCGCCAAGTCATCCTCAACCTGCTCAACAACGCCTTCAAGTTCGGCCGCGACGGCACCGTAAGCCTCGCCATCAAAGCGGACGCGATCAAGGACACGTCCGTCGCGCTCCGCATCGAGATTCGAGACCAAGGCATCGGCATGTCGCCCGAAACGATCGAGCGCCTCTTTTCCGCCTTCATGCAGGCCGACTCCTCCACCACCCGCGAATACGGCGGCACCGGGCTGGGACTTGCCATTTGCAAGCTTCTGGCTGACGCCATGTCCGCCCGGATCGACGTGACCAGCGAACTGGGCGAAGGCTCCTGCTTCGCCTTCTTGCTGGAGCTGCCGCTTCCCGAAGACGACGTGCAGGGCGTGGCCATCGAAAAAAGCCAGACCCTGACCGAAGAGGCTGCCAGCGTGCGCAAGGCAGTGCAAAAGGACTTTGGCGAGAAACGAGTGCTGCTGGTGGACGACAACGCCATCAACCGCAAGCTCGGCAAACGCTTCCTGCAGCAAATGAAGGTGCACGTCACCCTGGCCACCAACGGACGCGAAGCTTTCGAGACCGCCACCAGCAACGACTTCGACCTCGTGCTCATGGACCTGCAAATGCCGGAACTCGACGGCATGGAGGCGACGCAAAAGATTCGCCAGTCGACGGCGCCTCGCAGCGAAGTGCCCATCGTGGCCCTCACCGCCAACGCCTTTTCCGACGTGCGCGAGCAGTGCAAAAACGCCGGCATGGACGACTTCCTCACCAAGCCGCTGCGCGTTAACGAGTTGGCCGAGACCCTCGAGAGGTGGATCAGCGGGGCCGCAAAGTCCTCCCACTCTTCCAACTAAAGGTAATCCGCAAGATGAAGCGCCTCCTCGCCCCTCTCCTGCTCGCCCTGATCGGCACCTTGAGCGCCGACACTCTCTCGCCTCCAAGCCCCCCTCGCCTGAACGGGATTCCTTTTTACCAAATCTACGAAGAGAAGGATATCGAGAACAGCTCCCGCTCCAACTTCATCACGACCGCTCCCGACGGGCGCCTGTTCTTCGGCTGCGAAAACGGCCTGCACACCTTCGACGGGACCCGTTGGAAGCACGTGCTCAGCACCCCTTCCACCCAAGACAAGATCCGCTCGCTCTACTGGACGGAGAACGGCGTCTACGCTGCCGGATACGGCACCATCGGAAAAATCGACTTTCAAAACGAGAACGGCATCCGCCTGCAGCCCATCAACGACAAGCCGCTCACGAAGTACAGCAGCGAGTTCTACTCCAAAATCCTGCGCCAGGGCGACACCCTCTACTTTCTAGGAGAACGGAGCGTCGCCTACCTGAACCTCGCCACCGAAGAGTATGGCGCCATCGCCTTCGACTCATGGGTCAAAGGCTCCGCCATCTACGGGGACAAGCTGCTGCTCGCGACCACTCGGGACGGGATCCTGGTCTTCGAAGGCAAAGACTACGCCCCGCATCCCGCCTTCAAGGAATTCGTCGACAAGCACGTAATTCTCAAAATCGAAACGAACCCATCCGGCGAAACTTACTTCACCACCGAGAGCAACGAGATCTATCGCATCGCCGCCGATGGGCAACTGGCCGACTACAGCCCCTTTCCCTTCCAGGCCGGCGGCGCCATACGCGATCTCGAGTTTATTTCCGAAGACCGGCTCGCCATCAGCGTTGCCCACAAAGGTATCTACTTCGTGAACCGCGAAGGACGAACCCTATCTACCCTCGCTCGCGACTTCGACTACCGCTGGGTCAGCGCTAACGCCCTCCACCTCGACCAAAACCAAACCCTCTGGGTCCAATTCAATTCCACGGTCGGCAAAGTCATCGTCAACAGCGCCCTCTCCCAGATCGACGAGCGCCTCAGCACCGGCGTCGAATATCCCATCGCCCACGAAGTCGACGGGCAAATCTACCTCCGCACCAATGGGAGGCTCCTCAAACCCGACTTCAGCGAACATGGCAGCCTGCAAGGCTTCGTCGATACCACGCCGGAACTCGACCGTTCCATCGTCGCCGCCTCCGCCACCCGCGACGGCATCTACTTCCAAGGAGGCAAGTACACCCACCTTTTGCAAAAGGGAATCGCCCGCGAGCTGGGTAGAACCGGGTACATCGAGCGCATGACCCCCTTCGAAAACGATCCCGATACCCTTTTCGCCGCCACCGCCGATTCCCTCCTCGTCCTGCAGCGTCAGGGCGAGCAAATGAAGATCCTCAGCGAAGTTCCCCACCAAGCCGGCCATATCAACAAGATCGCTCGCGCGGCAGACGACACCTTCTGGCTGGAGATCGGAATCGGACAAGTTGGGAGGGCCCGCGTGCAGGGCGGAGCTATCGAGTACCAGCTTTTCAAGCAAGAGAGCGGACTCCCTACCGACTGGATCGCCGTCTGGGAACACGAAGGAGAAGTCCTCTTCACTAGCAGCAAAGGAATCTTCGAATTTCAGCCCCGCGGCAACGCTTTCGCAAAGTCGAGCATCATCGAGGCCTACCTCCCTTCCACCGGCATTTTCCACCGCGTCGCGACCGACCCGAAAGGAAACATCTGGGCGTCGTATGACAGTTTCAACTACATCCTGTGGAAGCAAGAAGACGGAACCTACCTCAAGGACTCGAGTTCGCTCAGACACGTCGGCGACCAATTCTTCAACCAGTTCAAGTTCCTCTCCAACGGCGACGCCCTACTCCTCACCGCCTCCGAACTCTTCCACGTCAACGGCTCCCTGTTGGCTCCTCCCCGCGACTCGCCTAAGCAAGGCCTCTTCCTCTTCGAAGTTTCTGACATCGAAGGCTCCTCCACCTACTACCAAAATCCTGGCCATGGCAACAACCCGGAGAAGCTCGAGCTGGCAAGCGACCGCCGCAGCCTCTCCATCCGCGTGGGGAGCACCAACTCCGCCACCGTCAAAGTCCCGCAATACCAGTACCTGCTCGAAGGAATGTCGAGCGACTGGTCCAAATGGAGCACCTCCAACGAAATCAGCTTCACGCGCCTCGAGGCCGGCGACTACACCTTGAGAGTGCGGTCCCGCTCCAACGAATCGACCGCCCCTCAGGAACTAACGGTCGCCCTCTCCATCGCTCCCACCTTCTTCGAGACGCCGCTCGCATACCTTTGCTACATCCTGCTTTTCCTCGCGCTACTGTATTTGGGATACGGGCTATTCGCCCAAAACCTGAAGAAGACCAACTTCAAGCTGGAAAAGATGGTAGCCGAGCGCACCCAGGAAATCGAAAGCAAAAACAGCGAGCTGCAACGAAACGCCAACGAACTCTCGACGACCCTCGAAGAACTTCGCAGCGCCCAAGACTTGCTGATGAGCACCTCGCGCAAGGCGGGCATGGCCGAGGTCGCCACCAACGTGCTGCACAATGTCGGCAACGTGCTCAACAGCATCAACGTGGCATTGCTGTCCCTTTCGGAGCGGCTCTCCCAGGAAAGAGTGAGCAAGTTGGTTCGTGTATCCAAAATGATAAACGAGCATCAAGATGACTTGGCGGACTTCCTGACCAATGACCCCAAAGGCAAAGCCATCCCGGCCTACCTCACCCAACTTTCTGCCGTGCTGAGCGACGACAATTCCCACTACCGCGTAGATGTGGAATGCATGCAGGAAAACATCGAGCACGTAAAAAAGATCATCGCCACCCAACAGGCCCACGCCAAAACCGTCGAAGTGCTGCAGGCGGTGAAGATCGAAGAGCTGATAGACGACGCCTTGGAGATGATCACGGGGGACCTCGAACACTCCCTCTTCGAAATCGTAAGAGACTTCGAACCGGAACTCGAGATCGAGTCCGACAAGCACAGCCTCCTGCAAATGGTCACCAACTTCATCAAGAACGCGAAGGAGTCCATCATCGAATCGCAAAAGCCCCTCGGGTTGATCTACCTATCCGCCCACCGGATCGACCAAGGCGCCAACGTTCGTATCCAGATTACGGATAACGGAGTCGGCATCTCCGAAGAAAACGAACGCAAGATCTTCACCCATGGGTTCACTACCAAACCCGACGGACATGGCTTCGGCATGCACAGCTGCGCCAACGCGGCCAAGAACCTGGGCGGACACCTGCAAATCAGCAGCGAAGGCCTCGGCAAAGGCGCAACCGTAACGCTGACCCTACCTTGCGCCCCTTCTCAGCGAACAAAGCCGAGGATTAAGGAACTCCCCAAGGAAACGTCCTACTCCCGCAACTAGGCCAGAACCAAGAGCCGTCTACTATTTCGGGTATTTGTAGGGTTGGACCTTGGTCCAGACCGCGTCGCGCGATTGAGGCTTGCGGTAGGGTGGCTTGTCCCAAGACACCGTTGGACTGGTTTGTTTTTAACCACCGATAGCTCTGATTTACTCCGATGATCGGCTTGTGTGGTTTAAACCGCGGAGGACGCAGAGGACGCGGAGGTGGATTGTTGATGGCTGATTGCTAATTGCGGATTGCTGATAAAGTGGCGGGACCTTCCAGGTCGCCCAGATTTTCGGGTGCCATTAAAACTGTTTCCTGCATGCACGAGGGTAGGGCTGTCTGGCCCAGACAGCCGCGTTGCAGGATCATTTCTCCGCGGCGGACTGGGCCAGTCCGCCCTACCAGGACAGTGTCTCAACCGCCCTTCGGCGAGGTTCAGGCTCTGCGACGGAGGATTTGAGGACGCGGAGTTTTTTGAGCATTATTAATTACGGATTACTGATTGGAGTTCTCCTGCAGCGCGGACGACGTGGCAGTCGTCCCTCCATTATTTTTGCTCTGGAGGGACCGGTGCCACCCGGTCCGCATCGCCATGAGAAACAGATTAATTTTGCGGTACGCGTGCTCATGACGAGGCCTAGCGCGAATACGAGCGACGCCCGTTGTCACGCGATGATTCGCGTCAATCCAAAGGAAAAAGCGCTAAGCGCTGACCTCGGCGCACCGTCGGCAGGCTCACGGTCTTCGACAAGGCCGCTTCCTACAGACCCTACTGGGCCAAACCGAAACGTTTGGTGAAGGGGTAATAAATCATGACCGGACGCCCTACGACCGCATCCGGCGGAACATACCCCCAAACGCGACCGTCCGAGCTATTGTGGCTGTTGTCGCCGATGGCAAAGAAGTGCCTCTCCGGCACGGTTTGCTCGGTCGATAAATCGACCGCTAAGGGACCTCGTCCCTTCATCGTGGTGTAGCCCCCGTAGTTGTCTTGCATCTTGGAATTCTTGTCGAACGCCACCGATCCCGTCGCCGGCTCCCCATTCACGTACAAGGTCGTGCCTTCGATCTTAACCCTGTCTCCTGGGGTGCCGACCAAGCGCTTGATGTAGAACTTGTCCTCGGCCACTGAAGGGATGGTGTCCGTCTTGAAGACAAAGCCGTCACCAACTTTTGGTGACACGAAATGGTAGGACATGCGGTCCACGAAAAGCTGGTCGCCGGTCATCAGGTCGAAGGACAGCAGACTCTCCCCTGCTTCGACTTGACGGCCCGTGCGCAGCAGGTGGACCGTCACGTTCACGTTGCGTCCGGAGCGCGGGTCGTAGACCACCTCGTTCGCCGTGCCGGCAAAGGCATTCTGGTTGAGGCTGCCCCGCTCCAACAAGCGATCGAAGGGCGATTCCTCGTCCGCTTCCTGCAAGGGCAGCAAGACTTGGCGGTCCATGTTGAAATCCGCCGGGTACTTGAAGGAAACGCTTTCCTTGCCCACGTAGAGCACCCGCTCCACGCCGGGAGCGTTCATGACGAAATAGCGTTTCACGTTAGCGGGCCGCTCGAAGAGTCGATAGGATCCGCTGCCGGTCTTGACCATAGGAATCAGCAACTCGCCGCTAGCAGGAGCCTCCACCTCGTAGTGCTTCGCCCCGAAGGCCACGAAGCGGAAGGCCTTTTCGATGGCGTTCGGCTTCTCGTCCTCGTCCGCGTAAACCTCGCCCGTCATTCCGTAGTAGCTGGGCCACATCGAATTGGTCGGAATCTTGAAGGGCTTGATGAAAAAGGTAGTGAAGCCGACGTAGATGATAAGGGCCGCGAAGAAGAACTCCACGTTCTCCGCCATGGAGCCGCGCGGATAGTAGTTCCCTCCCACCTGCTCCATGTGCTCCTTCAAGGATTCGATGGAGGAGCGCAAGCGGTTGTCGGACGACTCCGACTTGTCCTTCATGCCAGCCTTCACCTCTTCGCTCCTCCGCAGCAGCTCGGAAACGTCGGAATCGCTCAAGCGGTCCTTGCGAAAGTGGTAGACCTTACCCGCGTGGTAGAGCCAGTTCTTGGCGGTTTCCCGCAACTTGGTGGATTCGGATTTAAACAAGGAGAACATAGGGCTTCGCTTGAGGAAAGCCAGACACTGGCCAGCCCGCTTCGATCCCGCGAGCGAAAAAAACAAGTAGGAGCGACCTTGGTCGCGAAAGAAACCAACTGAAACGAGAAATAATCGCGAGCAAGCTCGCTCCTACTCACTAGTCGTTCTTCAACACCTTGATGAAGGCGTCGGGCGGAATGGATACGTTGCCGATGTTCTTCATCTTGCGCTTACCCTCCTTCTGCTTGTCGAGGAGCTTGCGCTTACGAGAGATGTCGCCGCCATAACACTTGGCCGTCACGTCCTTGCGCATGGTACGCACGTTGTCGCGAGCCACGATCTTGCCGCCGATCGCCGCTTGCACCGCGATCTTGAAGAGGTGCGGCGGAATGATGTCCGCCAACTTCGTGCAGAGCTCGCCTCCCTTGGTGTGCGCCTTTTCGTTGTGCACGATGGAGGAAAACGCGTCCACCGGCTCGCCGTTGACCAAGATGTCCATCTTGACCAGCTTAGCTGGACGGTATTCGCCGAGCTCGTATTCCATGGAACCATAGCCGCGGGTGATGCTCTTCAGCCGGTCGTTGAAGTCGACCAGGATTTCGTTGAGCGGCAAAATGCACTCCAAAATCAGACGGGTGCCATCGAGCGTGTCGGTGCGTTCGCAGGAGCCGCGCTTTTCCATAACGAGCGCCAGGATGTCGCCGACGCAATCGTTGGGAACGTGGATGTGAGCCACGATGGTAGGCTCGAAAATCGTTTCGATGTGCGACGGGTCCGGCAGGTTGATCGGATTGTCGACTTCGATCTCTTCGCCGTTCGACTTCTTAACTTTGTAAACAACGCTCGGATACGTGGAAATGATATCCACCCCGTACTCGCGGCGAATGCGTTCCTGGATGATCTCCATGTGCAGGAGGCCAAGAAATCCGCAGCGGAATCCGAAACCAAGCGCCACCGAACTCTCAGCCTGGAAACTGAAGGCAGCGTCGTTGAGCTGTAGCTTGCCCATGCTGCTCTTGAGCTTCTCGAAATCCTGCGTCTCCACAGGATAAATGCCGCTGAAAACCATGGGCCGCACTTCCTTGTAGCCGGGAAGCATCTGGGCGGCCGGGTTGGCGTTTTGCGTGATGGTATCGCCCACCTTGATATCGGCCGGGTTCTTGATGTTGCACACCAGGTAACCCACGTCGCCCGCTTGCAAGGAATCCACCTTCTGCTGGGCCGGAGTGAACACGCCAACCTCCTTCACCTCCGCTCGGGTGTGGTCGCTCATCATGAGGACTTGGTCCTTGGGCTTGATCGATCCGGAGAAGACGCGCACGAAGGCGATCGCCCCGCGGTAAGCGTCGTAAACGGAATCGAAAACGAGGCAACGGGTCGCTTCGTAGTCGGACCAGCGCGGCGGAGGGATGCGGGTAACCACCGCTTCCAGGATATCCTCGATCCCGATTCCCGTCTTTCCGCTGGCGAGAATCGCATCTTCGGCAGGGATGGCCAACAGGTCCTCGAGCTGCTGCAAGCAAAGCTCGAGGTTGGCGCTGGGCAGGTCGATCTTGTTGATGACCGGAATGATGGTCAGCCCCTGCTCTTCCGCGAGGTGAGCGTTGGCCACCGTCTGGGCCTCCACGCCTTGGGCGGCATCGATCAGGAGCAGGGCGCCTTCGCAAGCCGCCAAGCTGCGAGACACTTCGTAGGAAAAGTCCACGTGCCCCGGAGTGTCCGCCAAATTGAGCTGGTAAGTCGTGCCGTCCTTGGCCGGGTACACGAGGGTCACTGGATGGCTCTTGATGGTGATGCCACGCTCGCGCTCCAGGTCCATAGAGTCGAGGTGCTGGGCCTCGAGAACACGCTGGGCAACCGTGTTGGTGTATTCCAGCAGACGGTCGGACAGAGTCGTCTTCCCATGGTCCACATGGGCAATGATGCTAAAGTTGCGCTTATTTACCGTCTCCATTCGAAAAGCGGATGAAGTTGAGCGCTCCCCGATACGCTTTCAAGTCGAGAGTTTGCCTAATACCTCTTAGAAACGCCCCAGGCTCCTCGGGAAAAAACGCCGCAGCAGCCCAATCTACCGCTGCAAGCTCCCGTCGATGCCAAACTCCTTGGGCTCCCCGAAGAGGGCTAGCAGCTCCTGGCGTTCCGCAAGCGGAATTTCGGGACTTTCTCTCACGTAGGCGATCGCGGCCCGTCGATCCGTGGCCGCCCATTGCTTCACCACCAGCGACAAGGTATTCGCCCGCAAATTTTCGTCCCAAAGCGATTCCGCCCAACTCACCGCGACCAGCGGGCTTCGCTCCGCCAGGTAGGGATGAGTGGCGAGGGCGAGCACGCCGGTGTCCAACTCCGCGGCGGGTTCCCTCCCCTCCATCCACTCCGCGGCCTCCAGCGGGGCGCGGGCAACCCACTGCTGCAAAGCCTGCCTCATGACCTCCGACCGCTGGCGGCCTTTCGGCAATTCATCCGCAAACTCAGCCAGCCCCCCCGGATCAACGCCGCCCCAAGTCGCGGTCACCACTGAAAACGCGGCTTCGCGCTCCTGGGCATTGTCGATGGACATGGCGCTGGAAACTGCCGCTTCGGGCTGAAAGCGGGCCCATTGGGACAAGCCGGCTTCCAGCAACACCGCACGCTGGGCGGCCTCCCCTTCCGCTCGGGCGAAGCCCACCGCGTCCCCGAAGTGCCCGTGCTGGGCGAGAGCCGACACCAAACTCAATTTGGCGCGCCGCAGGGCCGCTCCCTCCAAGGCAGCCTCCTCCACCAGAAAGTCCATCACCTGGAGGGCTCCCTCCGGCTCGATCGCCGCCCCGCGCAGAGCGGCGAACAAAGCGCCTTCCCGCTCCTCCAGAGCGAAATCGGCCGCGTATCGGGCTGCGGCCAAGGGGTCTTGGCGGGCCCAGCCTTCTAGGGCCGCTCGCTGCAAGCTGAGCCTGTCTTGCTTGAAACGGGCCAAGCCCGCCCGTCGCATGGCCCCTAGCGGATCGGTCTCCGCCCATTCCCGCAGTTCCAAGGTCTGACGCTCGAGCAAGGCTCCGAAGAGCGTATTCCGCTCGAGCTCCGCCGGCGGGCTGGCCAGCGACTCGACCTCGACCGAGTCCTGAGTGGCCCGGATCGAACCAGAGGGCGCAGGCAAAGAGGAACGAGGCTCGGTAGAAACGCGTTCCAGCCCTGGTTGAGCCTGGCTTGCTCCCCACTCCCCCGTTCCTGCGCTAGCGCTCCAGCGCCCCGCAACAAACGACAACAAGCAGCCCCCAAAAAGAAGGCTGCTCACCACCGCAAAACGTAGCTTACCCGCAACGACCGACATTGTTTAGCCGCTACGCGAGCAACGACGGCCGATCGCCAAAAGCCCGAGCATGGCGCCCCCTAGCAAGGCCGCAGAACTTCCCGCATCGGGAACCTGCTCCACCGCGGAAGCCCCGCTGGAGGAAACGTCCATCGAGAGAGAATAAAAGTTTCCGACCTCGCCCTGCGCTCCAGAGAGGGAGGTGAAAACCTCGCCTGCGAAAAAGTAGCTCCCCGTCGCCCCATCGAAGACCGCCAAGCCCTCGGGGCCCAGCACTGGATCGAAGTCATTTCCAATCAAGGCGTCCCCACCTAGCTTGAACGAGAGGCCCTCCAATTCCGAAAGCCCCAGCGTGAAGGCCCCCACCAGCGAGTTGCCGGAAAAGCTGAGGCTGAAGCTCGTGATCTCCTCGATCGCGCTTGGGAGAGCGAACGGAAGGTGGGAGAGGTAACCGTCTCCATTGTCGTCGTCTCCAGAAAAGCTTCCCGTCAGGGTGGCTCCTTCCGCGAAACCGCCTTGCGAAAAGGTGAAGCTAAGGGCGCTGGCGCTGGAGCAAGCGATCCCCGCCGCGAGTACGCCCGCTAGAATCCGAGCGCGTTTCTTTAAGTTCATATTCATTGTGTTGTAGGTATAGGATTCGAAGGCGGGACTCCCCGCTCAGGGGCAGTCCCAATCATTTTCTCGCAAGCAATCATTCTACGATCGACAGCGTCCAGCGCTGGAAGTCGCTCCCCGCGTCCGCCGTCCAACCGACATTGGCCCCGTCGTCGAGGCTGTCGCCGTCAACCGACAACACGCTTCCGACTCTTGAGCGCGATTCGAAACGGTAGGCCCCTCCCTCGAGGACGATCGTCCAATTCTGGTTGGGGTTTGTGGGGCTCGCAACGTAGGTCCCCACTTGGTTGCCGTTGTAGGTATCCAAATTTTCCGAGTTCGCCACCGAGGTGACTGTCCAGTAACCGTCTTCGAGCTTGCTTAGGACAAAGGTCTGGTTAGCGGCCCCGGACTCCGCGCCTTGAGTGACCTCGCGCCCGGAGGCGTTCTGCAGCTGAAGCCCGCTTCCAAGGTTCGCAATGGTGTAGGTTTCGCCGGGAAGGATACCCGTCGCCGCATCCGGCTCAACCGGAGCTGACTCGCCGAAAACCGCGTGGAAGCTGAGCGGCTCGGCGCCCATCGTGAAGATCATAAGGGCATCGGTGGACACCACCGCGCCGCTCGCATCTTCCCAATGAACCAACTCGTATCCATCGGCGGGCAAGGCCTTGACGGTAACGTTCGTACCCTCGGGGTAGCTCGCGGTGCGCGTGACGATTCCCATGGAGGCGTCGTTGCTGCTCACCGCCACTTCGTAAGATGGCTCGATCCATTCGATCAAGGCGCTCACATTCGGATCCGTATCGAGAGATTCGATACCTTCGACCACCAGTCGCGCCATCTCGATGGCTCCCATTTCCTGGAAATGAACGTCATCGGCCTTGGCGCCGATCGGGTATTCGTCCGCACCTAGGTTCATGTACATGAAGGGGCCCGTGTAGTCTGGTCCCAGCGACTCCATGAGAATGCCCGCCTCGAGGTCGAGATCGATCAAGGGCAATCCGAGTTCTCCCGCTAGCTCCCGAGTCATCACTGGATGCTCGTGGTAGGAATCATACAGCGTGGTCGGGTCTCCCCCGTTCCACTCTCCATTCCACGCATTGCGCCGTACTGTAGAAACCAATACAGGGATCGCTCCCGCTGCTTGCGTTTCCGCAGCGAACAGAGTCAGGAACTCCTTGAATTCCTCCCCCGTGGTATTTCGCTCCTCGTCAGCCGCCCGGTCGTTGATGCCAAAGCCAATCAGGACGAAGTCTCCCTCTTTCAACTCGTCGCGCACCGTCGCCCAATGGTTGTTGTAGAAGCTGCGCGAGCTCGTGCCGCCGATCGCCCGGTTCTTCACTTCCACCTCAGGGTCGAAGAAACCGCCGAGGACCTGCCCCCATCCGGTTTGCGGGTAGTAGCCGGCGCTGTAATTCGCGACCGTGGAGTCGCCAATCGTGTAGATGGTATGGGCCTTGGGTTCCGCAACGCCCGGAGCCACGATCAGCCATTGCTGGAGCGGATCTGCGACGTAGGCAGCGGGAGCGACATTGGCGCCGTCCGCAGTCGACGAGACGCTGGCTACGATGGACGCATCGCTATCGACCGGCGACAGCGTGTACTTGCCCGCTTCCACCTCGACGATTCTCCAACGTTGGTTCGGCTTGGACGCGTTGAAGGTCCAAGTGCCGATGTTGCCATCGTTGATATAGTGGTCCAATCCTTCGGAGGTGCCTTTCAGGATAATGCTGTATTCCCCTTCGGAGAGTTCCTCAACGACCCACTGTTGCGAATCGGCAAACAGGTTGTCGCCCTGCGTGACCGCGCGACTCGTAGACTGCAGCGCCTTGCCGCTGCCGACGTTGACGAACTGGTAAGTACGGCCGTTTCCGATATCTGGATCGAGCACCAGCTCCACCTGGTCTATGTCAACGGGTTCGCTGTATCCAAGTCGCACGACATGAGGCCCAGCGGCCAATTCCAGCTCAAGCGTTTCATCCTGGCCGACTGGAGTAACGAGCGCCGATTCGAAACCGCTTGTCAGCGGCATTTCCCAGAGGTACTGGTCCGCAGGCCCTCCGTCTACGGAGACGTAGACCGAATTGCGGTTCTCATCGAGCGCTCGGTAAGTGACCGATAGGTTGTAGGTTTCGGCCTCTTCCACGTTGAAACGGAATTCCAAGTAGTTCGATTCAGGCCCACTTCCACTGCTTGCCGCGACCAGCGCCCAGCGCTGGTAATCGCTGCCGCCGTCGGCCGTACGGTAGACATTCGATCCATCAGCATCCATCGGCTCTTCCACCGACAACACGTTGGAACTGCTCCGGGCGCTCACGATGTAGGCGCCACCGTCCTCCACGAATCCCCACTGTTGGTTGGAGGCCCCGCCGAAAGTCCAAGTCCCCACATTGGTCGATCCGCCGCGGTACTCGTCCAGCGCCTCGCCCGTCTCCACGGAAATGACACTGTAGTATCCGTCAGCGTTCTCGGTGAGTATCCACTTTTGAGCGGCCGAACCATCGACAACCGCTTGGGAGACAGCCCGACCATTCGCTTCGACCGCGTGTCCGCTGCCCAAGTTTACGATCTGGTAGGCAACGCCCGACTGGATGCCCGTGGCCTCCGGGTCATGGAACGCCATGAACTGACCGCCGCTGGCGCCAGCATCGTCCACCACCGTAATCAAACCAACAGCTACGGCTCCTTCCGCCTCTTGGGAAGATTCACCCCCGCTTGCGAACAGGACCGAGATTTCAACCGGTTCGGAAGTGGCGCTGGCCCCTTGGTCGTCGGTGGCAATCGCCACGAGGCTGTGATTGCCACTTTCAGCACCGTCCCAGATTAATGAATACGGAGCCACGCTCGCTTCTCCGATCTTGGAGCCGTTCACGTAGTACTCCACGCGAGCAACCTCCCCATCGGCGTCGGCCGCGGTCGCTGAGAGCTCGATTGACTCGCCAGCCGCAAAAACATGCCCCGCAGTGGGTTGGTTGATGGCAACCTCAGGGGCGAAGTTCGCAGGTCGCTCGCGATCGAGCTTCAGCTCGACAAGATCAAGCTGCAGGTTTTCACGGTAGCTGAAACGAACCACATGGGCGCCGGCTTCCAAAAGGACTTCGACCGGATCTTCGCCGCGACGATTCTTCACGTAGTCTTCGATGAAGGCAGACGAACGGGCCGTATCCCAAGTGTGCTCTGTCGCGGTATCTCCATCGATGGTCACGAACATGGAATCATGCGTACCATCAATCGCTCGTACGAGGGTGCGGATGTGGTAGAAGCCAGCGACTTCCACGTTGAAGCGGAACTCGACCCAATCCTGACCAGATCCACCAATCGCATCGACCGCTTTTCCGCCGCTGGCTGCTTCATCGTCAATCACGACGAAGTTTCCGCTAAGGATGCCGTCTTCCGCCTCTTGGATCAAAGAACCGCCCTCCGAGAAGAGCACGCCTACCGCTCGCTCCACTAGGCTGGACGCTTCGCCAAAGTTGTCTACGGCCTGAACGGCTACGGTGCGAGGTCCCGCTTCCAGGTTGTCCCAATTCATTGAATACGGAGCTTCACTATCCGACCCGAGCAACTCGCCGTCCGCGTAGAAGTCGACACGTAGGATCGAGCCATCCGGATCGCTGGCCAAGGCCTCGATAATCAAGCTCTCCCCTTCCACGAATACCTCACCCGTGGACGGCCTAGAGATCGCGACCGTTGGCACCTCGTTGAGAATATCGATGCTGACGGAGTAAGGCTCGGACTCTCCGCGGGCGCCGTGGTTGTCGATGGCTTCCGCCCAGACATCGTAGGTACCGCCTTCCACGATCCAGTCGAAGGTATAAGGAGCTTCCGTAGCTTCCCCGATCTTGATGCGCGTATCGCGGGCGAAGTACTCGACTTTCACGATTTCCCCGTCCGGGTCACTCGCTTCCGCAGTGAAAGTCATCAGGTCTCCCAGCTTCCAACCTGCGGTCGCGTTTACTCCTGCAGGAAGCTTCACGCCTGGAGCCGGTGGACCAACTGGAGTCTCGTCGTTGAAGTAAGCGATAAACGACGCTGCCTCGGGACCCATCTCAAACGTGTGGATGTTCTCTTCCGTAACTGGATTGTTTTGGCCGTCTTTCCAACTGACGAAACTTTGCCCTTCGGCAGCCAGCGCTTTCAAAGTCACTTGCACGCCTTCCGGAAGCTCCGTGCTCAGCGAAACGCGACCGAGAGAAGGATCGTTGGCCTTGATCGAGATCGGATACTGGGCGGTCAAAGCGTCGGCAAGGACGCCCGCGACTGGATCAGCTTGCAGCTCGCGAAGCCCCTCGGCGATCATCTTGGCCATGAGCAAGGCGCCCATCTCCTGGAAGTGGGTCCCGTCGCCGCTACCGTTCGGGAAGTTCGGGTATTCACCCGCTACATACGTGTTGAAGTAGAAACGGCCTGCGGTGTCGTAATCAAGCGCGCTGAAGAAGGCATGCGACTTGGCATTGAGATCCACCAGGGGAACCCCAAGTTCGGCCGCCACTTCTTTCATCGAGCCTGCATAGTCGTTTCCTGACTCGGTGAATACGTTACGCATGGCCCCATTTCTCCAGGCGTTCATCACCATGGGAGTCACGAGGATGGGCTCCACTCCGAGCGCCCTCGCCTCGTTGACGTACTGGGCGAGGTAAACCTTGTAGTCTTCAGGTGGCGTGTAGCGCTCTTCCTTCGACCAGTCCCGGTCGTTGTGGCCAAACTGGACCATCAGGTAATCGCCCGGGGAAAGCTCTGCCTTTACGTTGTCCCAGAGGCCTTCTTCGATGTAGCTGCGCGAGCTGCGTCCCCCGCGGGCTCGATTGACTACCTCGAATTCGCCATCGAACAGAAAGGCTTGCAACTCTTGCCCCCAGCCTCGCTGCGGATAGGAACTGCTACCGTAGGAGGCCACCGTGGAATCGCCCACGAGGAACAGGGTCGCGGGATCCTGTTCAAGATCGGTCGGCGTCAAAAGCGTAACCTCCGGGATATCGTTAGGAGTGATTCCCGAAAGCACGATTTCGTCGACGTTCCCAAGGTCGTTTCCGATGGAGGCAATCCGGATAGTGTTTTGCGGACCTGCCAACAAGCTGACGCTCAACTCAATCGTGTCGTAATTGGTCCAGCCTCCCGTCGATGGGAAGTCGATGGGCGATTCAACGCCATTGATGGTGAGAGTGCCTACGCGAGAGCCGGAAGCTCCCAGAGCATAGCGAACTCGCATTGTAATGGTTCCGCCAATACCGCCGTCGATATCGCGGAATTCGAGAATTCCGTCAGCGCTTGGGAAATTGTAGAAACCGGTTCCGTTGTAGCCGAGGTTGTTCGTTTCCAGTGAAACGTTTTCCGCATAAGCGTTTTCCGCGTGGTAGGTGCGATCCGCTTCGCTTTGCAAGCCAAGCACCGCGATCTCATCGATATTGGCAAGATCCTCTCCGGTCGAGCGAATCTCGATCGTGTTCGACTCCATTGCGTCGAACGGGAACGGCAGATCCATCGTCGCGTAGGTCGTCCAACTACCTGTAGGTGGAAACTCGATACTCTGAGTCATGCCGTTGACGGTCAGGCTACCCGTACGAGACGCAGCCGCTCCGAGCACGTAACGGATACGCAAGATCGCCATGCTGCCCGAACCGCCATCTACGTTTTCAAACAGGATGGAACCTCCATCCGTCGGCGAGTTCACGTATCCCGTTCCATTGAAACCGTCGTTCGAGGATTCCGCAACAGAGTCGCCGCTTAGCGTCGCGTCTTCCGCTTGATAAACAACGCTGTAGCCAGCTGGGTTCACAATCAGCTCCACAGGCTGGGATTGGGTGGAGGCGCCGCGGTTATCGGTCGCCACTGCGAAGAAGGAGTACGGTCCCTCCACCTCGCTCGACCAGTCGACCGCATAGGGTGCTTCCGTGTCGCTCCCGAGAAGGGTTTCGCCTTCGAAGAAGTCTACCGCGGCAATGCTACCCACCCCATCGTCAGCCTCAGCTGTGATCGTCACCACCTCGCCAGACGGCAGGTAAGCGCCATCGCTCGGGAAACTGATCGAGACGCTGGGCGGATTGTTCACCAATACCACGGCTTCGGCTGATTCAGCTGTCGCGCCCAAGTCGTCCGTAGCGGTAGCTTTCAAAGCGTACAGCCCTTCGCCAACGTCATTCCAGACGAGTTGATAAGGCGCTTCGCTGACGCTGCCTAGAGACAGCTCGCCGGCAAAGAATTCGACCGAGGCAATCTCACCTCCGATGTCCTGAGCCTCCACCCGAATCTGGATATCGACCCCTTCGGCAAATGTCATGCCGTCCGCGGGAGCGATCAGTTGCAGCTCTGGGTCTTGATTGCGAACGATCCCCGCCACCGTGAGCTCGTCAACCATAGTCTGACCACCGCGAGCTTGCAGACGGACTGTATTCACAGCCCCACTATTCAGAGGTACCTTTACTTCAAACGTCGCCCACTCCGTCCAAGAACCGGTGGAAGGGAGCTGAATCATCTGCCGCACGCCGTTCACCGTCAAGAAACAGGGATTCATGCCGGGGCGGCCCGCGCTGTAACGGATTCTAAGCGTTTTCTCCCCAGCGAGCAGCCCGCCATCCAGGTTAGTGAACTCGATGAAGTGCCATGGGCGGCTGAACGCTAAGTATCCATCTCCTCGATACCCTTCTAGGCTCGACTGCAACGGGGTCCACCCCATCGAGGCCGTTGCTTCGTCATGCGTCTCCGTATGACCCACTGTCACAGTGACAGGTAGCGAAATCGATTGAGCGCCATCGTCGTCAGTAGCGACGGCTCGCAACAGATAAGAGCCACCACTGGCAGCATCCCACAATGCGGTGTAAGGATCGCTGAGATCCATTCCGAGGAAACTGTTGTTTTGGAAGAAGTCCACTTGCTCCACCACGCCATCGGCATCGCTCGCTTCAGCGACCAGGGAAGCGACTTCTCCCTCTTCGAACACCGCGCCTTCGCTGGGCGAAACCATGCTGACGAAGGGAGCTTGGTTGCTGCTGGCGAAATAGTAGTCGGGTTTCGGAGGTGTCGCCATCCCATGCCCCACGAAGAAGCTTGGGTGCGGCGGCTGGTTGTAAGCGACGTTCTGCCAGCTGATGGCAATGCGATACTGCCGGTCGTGCATGAGCGTCGTCATGCGGCTGACGGCAGGAATGACCGTGCTGTAAATGCGTAGCTCAGAGCTATCGGTCGAACGCCAGATTACCTCTTCGCGCCAGTCCCCATAAATGTCAGCGCTCAAAGCCGGAGTCGCCTTCGTGCCATTGTTGGAAGCGATGCCCGTGTCCGTGAACATCAATTCGCGCTGTCCGAGATCCCAATTCCACTTGTCGATCCGAGTCCCGTCCAAAAGCTCGCGAAGAGGATCCGCATCCCACCATACGAGAAAATTCATGGAAGGGAGCCCATTGGTCTCAATCGACTGGCCGGCGATGCTATGCATGCCGCCCCGCGACGCCCAGGTCTCGTATCCACGGTAGCGGGGGTCGATGTCCGCAGCAGCGCCACGTCCGACATCCGAACCTTCGCCCGAAACCCCAAAGATAACCTCGCCCGTGCCCGCGTCGTGCAGCTCGGATCCGTACTCGCCGTAGCTTGAGGGCGACTCATGAGGCATCCAAACCTCCAAACCAGGGCGATCTGGATCCATGTCTGAAAGATGCAAGGCATCACCATGACCAATGCCTGTGCTATAAAGTCCAGTACCGTCGTCGTCGATCGCGCAGGCGCCGTAGACGATCTCGTCCCGACCGTCACCATCGACGTCGCCCACCGTCAAACTGTGGGCGCCTTGACCACGATATGCGTCGTTCTCTGGATTGTTGTAGGTGTCGAAAACCCAACGCTTGGTGAGCGCCCCATCGCGCCAATCATAAGCGGCCAAAACGGTACGGCCCGGAACCCCGTTTCTGCCCGTGTAGTATCCACGACACATTACAAGGCTAGGACGCTCCCCATCGAGGTAAGCCACCGTACCCAAGAAACGGTCGATACGGTTTCCGTATCCGTCTCCCCAGATCGCTTCCGTTTCCGCAGGACTCGGGAAGAAGGTGCCCGGTACACGCTGGGGCTCGTAGAGCGTAGACGAAAGCTCCAGGCCCGTGCGGCCGTCGTAGACCGTCAAGAATTCAGGCCCATCCAAGATGTATCCGCTGGAATTGCGACGGTCAGCGGTGTGGTCTATCGGAGGAACTTCTCCAAACCAATTCTCGGGAGCAGCTACAAATGCGCCGCTCGCATCCTTGGACCCTTCCGCGGTGCGGCAAGCGAGCTCCGCGATCCCGTCTCCATCGAGATCATACACGATGAACTGGGTGTAGTGGGAACCCGAGCGGATGTTGACGCCCAGATCGATTCTCCAAAGCAACTCTCCTTCCAAGGTGTAAGCGTCGAGCAAACAATTGCCCGTATGCCCCGACTGGGCATTGTCCTTCGCATTGGAAGGGTACCACTTGACGACGATTTCGTAGCGGCCGTCTCCGTCGAGATCGCCCACCGAAAGGTCGTTCGCGGAATAGCTGTAATTGACTCCATCCGGCGTAGTTCCCCCTTCCGGAATCTGAAGCGGCAAGCTGAGGTACTGTTGGACCGGAGCGTTCGCCGCTATCTCGAAAGAGCGACTCGCTGCCAGTTCCACACCGTCAACCACAGTTCGCACAAAGTAGGTGTTGTCTACGGCGAGATCCGCAGCGCTGTCCATGTAGTCCGTAGTTGCATACAACGGAGACCCATTGAGTCGAACCGCCGGTTCCCCACCGGAGGAGCGATACACGTTAAAGCCGACCGTCTCCGGGTCGCTGACTAGCAAGCGCCAGGAAACGTAGATCTGGGATTCGTTGGCCTTCACGGCCACTACTCCCCGGTCAAGATACTCCAACTGGTGCGGCTGGGCGTATGTTTGGGCAATCAAGATAGCCGAAAATGCAGTCAAAGCAGTAGCTATCCCACGGATCAATCGCGGCGTTCTAAACATAGGGCTAGGTATAAAACTAAGAGGCTCTAGCGTAGTGCTAGAATGTATACAGGTACGAAAAACAGGGTCTTTGCAGACTCAAGGGGATGAAAGTTTTGCGGGTATGAGCAACCGCTCGGAGCGGCAGCATGTCGATTGGCACACACACCGCTTGAAAACTCCAATCCAGCTGATTCAGACAGTCAAAATTCTGTCAATTTGCCTCTATAACGCCTTAAAGTAAGAGTGGTCACGTACCCCGCTTCGACGTATCCCAAAACCAATGACACGCTTTTTTCTCCTCAGTTTATCTCTGCTCTTTTGCTGCAGCGCTTTCAGCCACGACACCTTCGAGATCACCCTTGAGATTCAAGTCCGCAGGAACCGAATCGACGCAGAACTGGAAATGTCACGCTCTACCGCCGTGGCTTCCACCGATCCTCGGCCTTCCAACGGCGTTCTCTTCGAACCCTCCGCGTTTCCAGAATGGAAAAGCAAATTTCTAGAGGCGGCGCCAGAGCTTATCCAAATTCTAAATACAGAAGGTGAGATGCTTATCCAGACCCTGGATACTCGACTCGGCAGGGAAGACGACGTCGTGATCAACTACACCTTCGAGCGAAATAGAGAGGACCCGTCCGCTCTCACTCTCGCGGCCCCCATCCTGAATCGCTTTCCGCCCGACGGCTACGGGGTGCGCGTCACCTATCGCGACGCCTCCGGCCGCTGGCATCCGCCCTTCATGATCTTCGTCGACAAGACAACCGTTCCGCTTCCGACCAGCTAATCGCTTGGACGAAGCGAAATCGCGGCACCAGGCCATTTCCGCAATGGTCTGTCTTTGAATTAACCCAAAGCTGGCAGGACCCCATTTTTCGAAGAACAAAACGACCCAAAGCAGTGGAATGACTGTTTACCTGTAGGGCCGTCGCTCGCGACGTGCCGCAAATCCCTAATCGAATATCCTGCCTTGCGGCGTGGCGCGAGCGCCAGCCCTGCGCTCAAAAGCGTCTCCCCGCAAAAGGGTGATGAAGCTAAAAAAGACGCCTCAGCGTAAGCTGCAAGCGACGCGGCTTCATCACGTGGGAATGAATGTCCGCTACTCCTCCGCTCGGTTCGCCCGGCAAGCGCGATTCGTAGTAGTAGCTGATATCGGGATCCCGCGAATCGAACAGATTCGAAAGCTGCGCCGTCCACTCCCAATCCGACAAGCGTCCCGCAACTTGCAAGGAAACCGTTTCCGAGGATTCCGAAAACACGGATCCCGCTTCATCCAAAGGACGGCCTCCGAAGTAGCGATAGCGCAGGGAAACATCGTAGTCCTCGCCAAAACGGTAAACCGCTCCCAAGCCCAGCTTCTCCTCCACCACTCCAGGAATGAAGGCCTCGCCAGCCGCCGCGTCCCGGTAGCGGGCATCGCTCCAGGTGTAGTCCAAGTCCATGCTTAGGTTCCCGCTCAGGGCAGCGTAAACAGCCACATCCACTCCGTTCCGCTCGCTGGCGCCTGAAATCTCGTTGGTACCGGCATCCCCAACATAGAGCAGCTCCGAGTCGAGGTCCAAGTCCCACACCGCCAGCGACGCGTTCAGCTTGCCGGGAATCTGGTAACGCAGACCTAGCTCGCTCCCTTGCGAGCCCGCCAAGGGATCGGCCCCATCCACCATGCCGCGAACGTCGTTGCTGTGAAAGGCTTCGCCAAAGCTCGCGTACCATTCAAAGGCGTCGTTCTGCGTGAAAATCAAGTTCGCCTTCGGGCTTACGATATCGTCGCCCGCCTTACGGGAAGCGAGCCCTCCGATGGCTTGCACCTCGCCGTCAACCCTATCCCAACGCATCCCGACCTGGCTCCTCAAGCGGGCAGTCCAATCGAGGGTCGCCTCGTAGGCTAGGGCCGTCGAAACCACGCTGGCCGCATCTTCGCGTACCGCTTCCAACCGACTCCGTTCCCGCGTCTTGTAAAGCCCCAGCTTGTCGATCTCGTCCCACCGGCCTTGCAAAATCACGGTATGGTTCACCTGCTTTCCCCAGAGCTCTTGGTAATAAAAAACCTTGCCCAGACTCAAGCCATAGGTCTGCCGCCGGTCCGCCTGCTCGAACTGGTCGCCATCCTCTTCGTCGTCGAGGAAGTAGGTAAAGTTCGACCACAGGTTCATGTCGTAATGAATTCCGTAAGCCGTGGCAAAAGTTCGCACGTGTCCACGATCTCGCTTCCAATTGGCCGAGAGGCTGTAGCGGCTGGTCCTGCCGCCAACCGTTGGATCCACGAAACCGAAATCCGACAGACGCCCCGATTCAACTTCCCGCTCGGGGATCTGGTCGGTAGCCGTCCAGCTGGAATCGTAGCCCATGAAGGTCAGGGAAAACTTTTGATCGTAGTTACCTTTCGAATACCGAAAGAATCCGTTTCGCTTCCTGAGGTTTTCGTCCAGATCCCAAGGACCGTCGTTGTTCTCCAACTCGAGGCCAAACAGGCTATCGCCGCCGGCCAGCTCCCGGGAAACGCCCGACACGAAGCGTTGCTGCCCATATTCGCCAATACCCACTTCCGCAAAGTCCCGCTCCACCAAATCACGCAGTTGCAGGCTCGCCGAACCCGCCGAGGAAAAGTCGCCCACCATCGAATAGTAGGGGCCCTTCAAGTAGGAGACCATGGAAACCATCTCCGGGATGAGGAAGTTTAAGTCGGCGTAGCCCTGCCCGTGTCCGTGCGAGGCGATGTTCACCGGCATGCCGTCCACCGAAACCGCGAAATCCGTGCCGTGGTCGAGGTTGAAGCCTCTGAGGAAATACTGGTTGCCCTTGCCGGAACCGCTGTGCTGGGTGGCGACCATCCCGGGCACCGCCTCCAGCAGCCCCCCGCTCCCCTCGCCAAGGGAAAGCTGCAACTCGTCTGCTCCCACGAAGCCCTGCGACGCGCTCGACGCTTCGCCGTGCAAGGAGCTTTCCCGCCCCGCAACCTCGAAAGCGGGCAAGTAGACCGCGTCGTGAGCCCGTAGCCAAACGGCGGAAAAGCTTAGAAGAAATGAGTAGGCTAGAAATCGCTTAGGAGCCGGGTACATCGGAGGAAAGCCAAACGAAATCCCTCGCCCCGGCAAGCGCCGAAGCGTCTGACGGTCAGGATACAACTGCGTCCCGATGGCAGGGTCTGCTGCCGCAGCGGACCCCCTCTCCTAAGGAGACCTGCTTAAGCTTCCAAGTCGGCCCAAGTCTCGAAGGCCGCGTTCGCCCAATCCTTGTTGGTACGCTTGACTTGCCCCTTGAGCACTCCGCCCACGCCGAGTTCCCAGAAGAGGTCCACGCCGCCAGCAGCCGCGTTGACCAGGCAATCCTCCCAAAGCACGGAAGATACGACCTGCTTCACCAAAGCTTCGCGCAGATCGTTGGGCTCGGAAACTTCCTTGCCGGTCGTGTTCGTGAAAACCGTGAACTGCGGAGCCTTGAACTCAACCTCCGCCAAGTAGGCCGCAAAGCCTTCGCGAGCTGGCATCATCAAGCGGCTGTGGTAAGCGCCCGCCACGTCGAGCGGCATCACGCGGCGGAAACCGCGCTCCTTGCCTGCCTCGACCGCGGCCGCGATCTTGGAAGCTTCACCCGAAATTACGATCTGGCCAGGGCAATTGAGGTTGGCCATCTCCACGTCCATTTCCTCGCAAAACGCCGCAACCACGTCGCGCTCCACGCCGATGACAGCTGCCATGGACCCGTTGGTCGCCTCGCACGCCTCCTGCATCAGGCGAGCCCGCTCCGCCACGACCTTGAGGCCCGTCTCGAAATCGAAGACGCCCGCTGCCGTGTAAGCCGTCACTTCGCCAAGGCTCAAGCCCATGGCAACCTTTACGTCGCCCAGCTTGCCCTGGGCTTTCATGATCTCGTACACCGCATAGCCGTGCACGAAAAGAGCCACTTGGCAGACCTTGGTTTCCGTCAAAGCTTCCTGCGGACCTTCGAAGGAGAGATCCGTGATCTTCCAGCCGAGAATCTCGTCAGCCTTGTCGTAGAGAGCGCGAGCAATCTCGCTGTTCTCGTAAAGGTCCTTGCCCATGCCCACTTTCTGGGCGCCTTGTCCGGAAAACATCAACGCGGTCGTCATAAGGGCAACCTTGGCAATGGATTTATTCAGAGCTGACAACCAAAAAACACGCAGCCCGTCTGCAGCCAAGGTAGGGTCCGCTGTCCCAGCGGACCGCAACGCGCAAATCCGCAAACAACCCCAGCGGCTCGCTGGGACAGCGAGCCCGACCTTGGCGACAAGGCGCTTGCCAGGGCATCCCAATTCCGAGAGGAACAAAACGCCATGCCCCTGCCTCGCCGCAAAACGTTGAATCACGTTCCGCCCTCCTGGGTGAAAGACGGAGAGCTTTACTTTATCACGATCTGCCAACGAGACCGAGACAGCCCGGACTGACCGCCGGCGATCTCCCGCAACAATTGCTCGAAACCGTTCAATTCTACCACCGGCGCCACACTTGGCACTGCCGTCTCTTCCTGCTCATGCCCGACCACCTCCACGCCCTTATCGCATTCCCCAGTCGAGATTCGATGACAAAAACTATCGCAAATTGGAAACGGTACACAGCCCGCACTCTTTCGATCGACTGGCAGACCAACTTCTTCGACCACCGCATCCGCAACGATGAAAACTGGGAACTCAAGGCGCAGTATATCCGAGAAAATCCCGTCCGAGCTGGACTCGTCAAACACAGCCAAGACTGGCCCCACTTCATCGCGCCCGACAGGTAGGGTCCGCTGTCCCAGCGGACCGCAACACGCAAATCCGCAAACAACGCTCGCGGCTCGCTGGGACAGCGAGCCCTACCTTGGCGAGCCCTACCTTCCCTACTCGGCCGAATATTCGTCCAGACGCTTCTTCAGCGTATTGCGGGTGATGCCCAGAATTTCCGCCGCCCGGGCTTGGTTGCCTCCCGTTTCGGTGATGGCCCGCTGGATCATCTGACGTTCGATCAAAGTCAAAATCCGCATCTCCTGACGCTCGCGCAGCTCGTGGTAAAGCTTGTCGTAGATGGCGGGCAACGAGATCGGCATCGGCTCCGCCGCAGGGACTGCGGGAGCAGGCGCCGACGCTATCGGTTCCGCCCCTTTTTCTGCGAGAGGCTCCGGGCTATCGCTCCCTTCCGGAGACGATTCTGCGGGCGCCAATTCAGCTCTTACTGCCGCCGGCTCGACCGCTGGAGCAGCGGCCGCTACCGGGCCTTCCTCCGAAATGCCGCGGATGGTATCCGGCAGGTCCTTCATCAGGATCGCATCGCCCTGGGCAACGACCGCGCTGCGATACACCACGTTGCCGAGCTCCCGCACGTTGCCCGGCCAAGCGTAGGAAACCAAAGCGTTCAAGGCGTCGGGCGACACTCGCGTGACACGCGCCTTCCGCTCCTTGACGAGGTTTTGCAGCATGAAATCGACGATGTCAGGAATGTCTTCCTTGCGCTCCCGCAAGGCGGGGACGCGGATGCGAAAGACATTGAGGCGATAGTACAAGTCCTCGCGGAACTCCTTCTCCTTCACCATCTTTTCCAGATCCTTGTTGGTCGCAGCGATGACGCGCACGTCCACC
This sequence comes from Pelagicoccus enzymogenes, assembly GCF_014803405.1. NCBI lineage: Bacteria > Pseudomonadati > Verrucomicrobiota > Opitutia > Puniceicoccales > Pelagicoccaceae > Pelagicoccus > Pelagicoccus enzymogenes. The sequence continues at coordinate 1,648 of NZ_JACYFG010000017.1, read as the reverse complement.
TTGATGGTCTCCGTGCTACCCACTCGCTGGATTTCGCCCTCCTGCAAAACGCGTAAAATCTTGGTCTGGGTGGCCAAAGCCATGTCGCCGATCTCGTCCAGAAAGATGGTGCCCCGATCGCACTGCTCGAAGCGTCCGATGCGCTGCGTCGTCGCTCCCGTGAAGCTCCCCTTCTCGTGGCCGAAGAGCTCGCTCTCGATCAAATTATCCGGAATGGCGGCGCAATTGACCGCTACGAAGGGGCCGCCGGAACGCAGGCTGTGCTGGTTGATGCACTTGGCGATCAGCTCCTTACCGGTACCGCTTTCGCCGGTTACCAAGACCGTCGCGTCACTGGCTGCCACTTGGCCGATGACCTTGAAAACTTCCTGCATGGCAGGCGAATTGCCCACGATGCCTTCCTTGTAGTCGTCGTAGTTGACCTTCTTCTCGTATTTATTGGCGGACTTCATGTCCTTCGACGAGCTGATCGCCTTCTCCGCGATCTCGATCACCTTGTCTACGTCGAAAGGCTTCATGATGTAGTCGTAGGCCCCGAACTTCATCGCTTCGATTGCCGTCTGGGCCGTGCCGAATGCGGTCATCAAGACGATCTGCAAACTGGAACTGGCCGAACGCATGTGCTGCAAGGTCTCGATCCCCGAGATGCCCCCCATGCGCACGTCGCACATGATCAAGTCCGGCTTCAGTCCCGCTTTGATTTTCTCGATACCCTCCTCGCCGCTGCCGGCCGTTTCGATCTGGTACCCGCGACTGCCTAGGACGCGTCCTAGCGAGTAGCGGATCTCTTCGTCGTCATCCACGATTAAAATGGTGCTCATAGTCGTATCGTTCGGCATTCAGGGACCGTTTTCTGGTAAACCACCAATTGAGTGCAATCCCATAAATTTCGGTCAGCAATTTCCATACCCTCCCTTGAATGAGCTTAAAGCTGACAAGAATCCATTTCTCCACCGGATAAGGGCACCCCGAGGTAGGGTCCGCTGTCCCAGCGGACCGCAACTGGCAACCTCGCTCGCGGCTCGCTGGGACAGCGAGCCCTACCCAGCCCACCAAGAGCAAGCGCTTTCGCTAGCTCTGCTTATTTGTCAGCAAGCGCCACAGGTCCAAACCATCGCTGACCCAAAGCTCGCCTCCTTCTCCCTGCGGTCGGTACTCAATCGGCCAAACCGCTACGAGCCAGATCCGGAAATTGGCGATAGCCACCCCCAAGGCCACAATCCACATCCAGCTGCCCACTTGAGAGCTAAGCATCAAGTAAGCGAACCCCAGCACCGCCATCAAGCTCGCCAGGGGTCCGCCCAAAGCCACCGCAGCTTGAGCGGCCCGCGATTCCTTGCTGCGCTCGTAGCGCGTCGCCCCATAGCGCCAGCCTCGCGAGCGAAGGACTAGGGACAGCCTTCCCAGCTGCAGATGGCTTCGCCCGCCAGAGCCCCCCAGCTCCAGTTCCACCCGCTGACGCGTCGCCAACAGCGCCACCAAGGCATGCCCCAGCTCATGCAGAAGTACGCCCAGGGCCAGCCCGCCAAAGTAGCAGGCCAACAAACAAATGAACTTTCCTATCAACAACGCCATGGCAGATCCCCCAATAGGAACACGCCCGCAACGGATTGCCATCCATTTGTGGGAAGCGGCCTCGCGCCGCAAT
>NZ_JACYFG010000016.1 GCF_014803405.1 Pelagicoccus enzymogenes | reverse complement strand
TCATGATAGCACTCGTAGGTTCCACCGGCTACGTCGGTAGCGCATTTCGCCAATTGCTCGAGGGCAAGGGCGTCGCCTTCAAAACGCTTAGCGGCCGCCAGATCGCTAACGGGTCCAAGAAGGACTTCGCCGACGCCCTCAAGGACGCCGGCGCCACCTTCCTGGTCAACTGCGCCGGCTACACCGGCAAGCCCAACGTCGACGCCTGCGAGCTGGACAAGGGGAACTGCCTCGACGGCAACGCCGTACTGCCGGGCGTGATACGCGAGGTCTGCGGCGACCTGTCCATCGGCTGGGGCCACGTCTCCAGCGGCTGCATCTTCGGCGGCGAGCGCCCGGGAGGCGGCGGCTGGCGCGAGGACGACGCACCGAACTTCTCCTTCCGCAAGCCGCCTTGCTCCTTCTACAGCGGCACCAAGGCCTTGGGCGAAGAGGTGCTCGGCTACCGCGAGGTCGACCGCGGCGACGGCCAGTGGCCCGCCTGGGAGCACGAGTCCTCTCCCGAAGGCTACGTATGGAGATTGCGGATACCGTTCAACCACCTCGACAATCCCCGCAACTACCTGACCAAGGTGCAGAGCTACGCCACCTTGCTGCAGGCCACCAACTCGCTCAGCCAGCTGGAGGACTTCGTGGCCGCCTGCTACGAGTGCGTGGAGAAGCAGGTTCCCTACGGGATCTACAACGTGACCAACCCCGGGGCCGTCACCACCTCCCAAGTGGTGGAGCTGATCAAGAAGACGGGCGTCAACGGCAAGGAGTTCCAGTTCTTCGAGGACGAGGCGGACTTCATGTCCAAGGCGGCCAAGACCCCGCGCTCGAACTGCGTGCTCGACGAAAGCAAGCTGCGCGACGCCGGCGTCATCATGCGACCCGTCGAGGAAGCCCTCGAGTGGTCCCTCAAGAACTGGCGGAAGGCCTAAGTTTTCCTGAACCGCGAAGTTCGCCAAGAACGCTAAGAAGAATCGGAGCGTTCTTGGTCCTCAACTTTAAATCTAATTCCTGCCTTCAAACCCTTAGCGACCTTCGCGTCCTTCGCGGTTAAAACCAAACACTTCCTCTCCCTATGAACTCCATCCTCGTAACCGGCGGCTGCGGCTTTATCGGCTCCAACTTCATTCGCGTCCTGCTGCGCGACGACGCCAAGCTCCTCAAGGAGAGGGGCTTCGACCGCGTCGTCAACGTCGACTCGCTCACCTACGCGGGCAATCCCGCCAACCTAAGCGACTTCGAGTCCAGCGACGCCTACGTCTTCTCCCATTCCAGCATCCTGGACCAGGACACGACTGCCTCCCTCATAAAGGAGCACGGCGTCAGCGCCGTCGTGCACTTCGCCGCCGAAAGCCACGTGGACCGCTCCATCGACACGCCCGAGCCCTTCGTGGAGACCAACGTGACCGGCACCCTGCGAATGCTGGAGGCCGCCCGCCACCACTGGGCCAAGCTGGAAGGCGAGGCCAAGGAGGCCTTCCGCTTCCTGCACGTCTCCACCGACGAGGTGTTCGGCACCCTCGGCCCCAGCGACCCGGCCTTCTGCGAGACCACGCCCTACGCGCCCAACAGCCCATACTCCGCGTCGAAGGCCTCCAGCGACTTCCTGGTGCGCGCCTACTACCACACCTACGGCATGCCGGTGGTGACCACCAACTGCTCCAACAACTACGGCCCCTTCCAGTTCCCCGAGAAGCTGATCCCTCTGGTCACGCTCAACGCCCTGGAGGCCAAGCCGCTGCCCATCTACGGCGACGGCAAGCAGATCCGCGACTGGCTCTTCGTGGAGGACCATTGCACCGGCATCCTGGCCGCCTTGGAAAAGGGAGCCCTCGGCGAGACCTACTGCATCGGCGGGCGCAGCGAGATGGAGAACATCCAGATCGTGAAGCGCATCTGCGCCCTGCTCGACGAGCTGGCCCCGGTCTCCGGCAACGAGGCGGCCCAAAAGGCCGGCATCGCCAAGTACGAGGACCTGATCACCTACGTGAAGGACCGTCCCGGCCACGACCGCCGCTACGCCATCAACTGCGAGCGCAGCGAGAAGGAGTGCGGCTGGGTTCCGGCCGAGACCTTCGAGAGCGGCATCCGCAAGACGGTGCAGTGGTACCTGGACAACCAGGACTGGTGCCGCGACATCGCCGAGAAGAAGTACGCCCGCGAACGCCTCGGCAACAGCTGACTTTGGAGTGACCGCTAAAGGCGCCAAACAACGCTAAAATGGCTGACCTGATTCAGAAGGACGAATGCTATCGCGTGGTCGGCGCGCGCTTCGAGGTCTACAGAAACAGTCGAAGCATATCCAAGACTCCGCGTTCTCCGCGTCCTCTGCGGTTCATCCCTCATCCACGCTTCAAAAGGCTGTAGCGACCTTCGCGGTTAAAACTCCTCAACCAAATTTCCTCCTAACACTATGTCCACCAAGCCAAGAAAAGGGATCGTCCTCGCGGGCGGTTCGGGAACCCGCCTCTATCCGTGCACCATCGCCGTGTCCAAGCAGCTGATGCCGATCTACGACAAGCCGATGATCTACTATCCGGTCTCGCTGCTGATGCTGGCGGGCATAAAGGACATCCTGATCATCTCCACGCCCCAGGACACGCCGCTTTTCGAGCGCCTGCTCGGCGACGGCTCCGCCTTCGGGGTCAACTTCAGCTACGAGGTGCAGCCCAGCCCCGACGGGCTGGCCCAGGCCTTCCTGATCGGCGAGGAGTTCCTCGACGGCGCCCCGGCCGCCCTGGTCCTGGGCGACAACCTCTTCTTCGGCCACGAGCTGGTGCGCACCCTCAGAAACGCCGACGCCCGAACCGACGGGTCCACCATCTTCGGATACAACGTGGCCAACCCGACCGCCTACGGCGTGGTGGAGTTCGCCCCGGACGGCAAGGTGCTCTCCATTGAGGAGAAGCCGGCCCAGCCCAAGTCCAACTACGCGGTGCCGGGCCTCTACTTCTACGACGAGAAGGTGGTGGAGTACGCCAAGCAGGTGAAGCCCTCGGCGCGCGGCGAGCTTGAGATCACCGACCTCAACCGCATCTACCTGGAGAAGGGCGCCTTGAACGTGGAGCTTTTGGGCCGCGGCACGGCCTGGCTGGACACGGGCACGCACAAGAACCTGATGGAGGCCGGCCAGTTCGTGCAGGTGATCGAGGAGCGCCAGGGGCTCAAGATGGCCTGTCTGGAGGGCATCGGCTACGAGAAGGGCTGGCTGACCCGCGAGCAGCTCGAAGAGCGCATCGAGTTCCTGGGCAAGACCAGCTACGCCACCTACCTCAGGCAGCTGCTGAAATAGCTTTCAGTTCAGTCTCCAGTCCATACGCGGGCTGGAGATTTTTTTTCGAGGTGATTCGGGTTCTGCGGCGTGCCGCGAGCGGCAGCCCTACGAGGGAGATGCGGAACGCGCTACGCTAAAACAGCCCTAGTTGGTTTTCGTCCTTCTCGACTTTGATCTTCTTACGCGGCTTGGCCACGGGGATGGGGGTAGGGCTGGAAACCGTTACGCTAGCGTCGTCGGACTCGAGGCGTTCGAGGATTTCCTTGGCCCGATCGATGACGGGAGTGGGCAGGCCAGCGAGGCGGGCGACTTGGATGCCGTAGCTGCGGTCGGCGGCGCCTTTGACCACTTGGCGCACGAAGACGATGTCGTCGTTCCACTCCTTGACGGCCACGCTGTAGTTCTCGAGACGGCCGAGATGCTTGTCGAGTTGGGTGAGTTCTTGGTAGTGGGTAGCGAAAAGGGTTTTAGGGCCGGTTTCGGGATCGCGGTGCAGGTGCTCGATAACGGACCAGGCGATGGAGAGACCGTCGTAGGTGGAGGTGCCGCGTCCGATTTCGTCGAGGATGATAAGCGAGTTTTCCGTGGCGTTGTTGAGGATGTTGGCGGTTTCGTTCATCTCCACCATGAAAGTCGAGTTGCCGCGGGCAAGGTCGTCGCTGGCTCCCACGCGGGAGAAGATGCGGTCGACGATGCCGATCTTGGCGGCGGAGGCGGGCACCCAGCAGCCGACTTGGGCCATCAGGGTGATGAGGGCGACCTGCCGGATGAAGGTCGACTTACCGGCCATGTTGGGGCCGGTGATGAGGTGTATTTGATTATTGGATGCGCTGATGCCGATACTGTTGGGCACGAAGGCGTGGCTGCCGGCGAGTCCTTGGCTGTCTTTGCGGAGCATCTGTTCGACCACGGGGTGGCGACCTTGTTCGATGTCGAGCACGTCGCTGTCGTTGAGCTCGGGCTTGCAGTAGTCCCAGCGGCGGGCGATTTCGGCCCAGCCGCAGAATACGTCGAGCTCGGCGAGGGCTTCGGCGGTTTGAGTGAGGGCGACACTCTCTTCAAGCACGGCTTCGATGAGGCCGAGGAAGAGTTCCTCTTCGCGACGCTTGGAATTTTCTTCGGCGTGGAAAATCTCCTTTTCCTTAGCCTTGAGGTCTTCGGTGATGAAGCGCTCGGCGTTGACCGTGGTCTGCTTGCGTATGTAGTTTTCGGGTACGAGTGAAAGATTCGACTTGGTGACCTCGATGAAGTAGCCGAAGGCTCCGTTGTACTTCACCTTGAGGTTTTTGATGCCGGTACGCTCTCGTTCTGCAGCCTCCAGTTCAGTGAGCCAGACTTTGTTGTCGGTGGTGAGCGAGAGCATGCGGTCGAGCTCGGGATCGTAGCCGGTGGCGATGTAGCCGCCGTCGTCCAGCTTGCTGGGAAGCTCCTCCTTGAGGGCCCGGTCGAGCAGCTCGGTGAGAGCGGGAAGTTCGTGCAGGCGGTCGAGGAGTTGGTCGAGGGGGGAGGTGGGGCGGTCCGCTGGGACAGCGGACCCTGCCTGAGGAGATGAGGAGGCGACCTCTGAAATGGTGGATTTGAGCTCGGGGATTTGCAGCAGGGTGTCGCGCACGCCGCCGAGTTCGCGGGGGTTGCGCAGGCGGTTTTGCATGCGGGAGAGGATGCGTTTGATGTCTCGAACCGACTTGAGGGTTGCTTGTAGCTCGGTGGCCCCCATGGGGTTGCGGAAGAATTGCTCGACCGAGTCGAGGCGGCGCTGCAGCTCGGGGATGCTGCGCTCGGGGGCGATGAGCCATTGCTCGAGGAGGCGGGCGCCGGCGGCGGTCTTGCAGCCATTGATGGCGTCGATGAGGGAGCCTTCGCGCAGGCCACGGGTAGACTTGAAGATCTCGAGGTTGCGCAGGGTGGCGGGATCGATGAGCAGGGAGGCCTTGGCGCTGTATTCGCGGATCGATGACAGGTTTTTCGGCTCGGCACGCAGGGTTTCGCGGGCGTAGTGCAAGAGGGCGCCGGCACAGCCGAGGGCGTCGTGTGTCTTCTCGATGCCGAAGCCTTCCAGATTGATGACGCCGAGGGTTTCCATGACGGCCTGGGCGCCGGAGTCGCAGTCAAATTGGAAGCTCGGTTGCTCGGAGGTGGAGCGGGAATTTGCGAAGTGTATGAGCTCTTCGAATACGGGGTTGTTGTGTGACTGCTTTTGCCAGGACTCTTGGGTGCCTTCGATGAGGAGGAGCTCGGCGGGATCGATGGAGACGAGCACGGGGAGGAGGTCGTCGGGCTTGCTGTCGTGGGCGATGCGGAATTCGCCGGTGGAGAGGTCGATCCAGGCGAGGGAGAAGCCGGACTTGTCGTACTCGATGGCGGCGAGGTAGTGGTTGCGCTGGGCGTTGAGCTGATTGTCCTCGATGGTGGTACCCGGAGTTAGGATACGGGTGAGGGCGCGTTTGACGAGCTTGCCGGCTTGGGGCGTTTCCACCTGCTCGCAGATGGCGACCTTCATGTTGGCGGCGAGGACTTTGCCGATGTATTGCTCGGCGGCATGGAAGGGGATGCCGGCCATCTTGTAGTCGCTGCGTTTGGTGAGGGTGATGCCGAGGACTTGGGCGCCGACCTCGGCGTCCTCATGGAACATTTCGTAGAAGTCGCCCAGGCGGAAGAGCAGCAGCGTATTGGGGGGGAGGGTCTTACGAACCTCGTAGTACTGCTGCATCATGGGGGTGATCTTCTTTTCGCGGGCCATTTGGAAAGCTTGAAGGTGGAGGGATGTGGGACGGAAGGGAACGGACTGTGGAGTGGCCGCTGAGACAGCGGCCGCTACCTTTTTTGGTGAGTTGGCAAAATTTGAGGGGTGGCGCTTTGAGGTAAAGGGAGAATTTTTTTAATTGTGAATTGCGGAGGGGGAATTGTGAATGCGGGCTCGCTTATGGATTTGTTTTTCAGAGAGTTCGGGGACGAAGGAAAGCCGGTGGTTGTGATTTTGCACGGGCTGTTAGGATCGTCGAGGAATTGGCAGGCCGCGGCCCAAGCCTTGGCGAAAGAGCATCATGTTTACTGTCTCGATCTGCGTAACCATGGCGCTTCGCCTTGGGAGGAGCCGCACTCCTACGAGGTGATGATGGAGGACGTGATGGTTTGGATGGACGAAAATCTGGATTCGCGGCCGATTTTGGTAGGGCATTCCATGGGCGGGAAGCTGGCGATGAAGCTGGCTTGCGAGTACCCGAAGGCGATTCGCAAGCTGGTGGTGGTGGACATCCAGCCGCATCGGTATCCGAATAACCATGACGACGATTTTGCGGGCATGCTGGCGGTAGACATGGATTCGCTCAAGTCGCGCACGGACGCGGAGGCCCAGTTGGAGCCGCACGTTTCGAGTTGGGCGATGCGTAAGTTTCTGTTGACGAACTTGGAGAAGGATCGGGTGACGGGAGAGTTTCGCTGGATGGTGAACGTGGAGGCGATCGTGGCTGGGCAGCGGGATATCGAGGAAAATCCCTTGGAGCCGGGCGATCGCTACGAGGGCGATACCCTGTTCATTATGGGGGGGAAGAGTCGCTATTTCGTAAAGGACGAGGTGCCGCAGCTGCGGGACTATTTTCCGGCGAGCGCTCTGGAGGTGATCCCCGAAAGCGGGCACAATCCGCACTTCGAGTGCCGGGAGCGTTTCGTGGAGATCCTGGGAGCGTTCGTGCGGAGCTAAGGATTTTGAGGAGGGAAGCGG
>NZ_JACYFG010000015.1 GCF_014803405.1 Pelagicoccus enzymogenes | reverse complement strand
CTGGGTACGCCCGGCATGGGCGTCGACTGATGTGGTTAAAGTCCACTGCGCATGGAACCTGTAGGTTATGATCATTAGCGAAAGTAAACTAAGAAAAAGCGCTAGCCGAAGGCAACTGCGAAGTCGCGAGGCTTCGTGGGAAGGAAGCCCTAGGCAAAGCCGCGAGACGATGTACAAGAACGCCATACAAGGCCCAGCGCCTCGGGCGAGCGTGCCCAGCGACGCGAAGCCCGGAGAAGGTTCGGGGCGCAGGGTAAATGGCGCGTTTGCGCGGCGGAAGTCGACGTCCTTATCCGGGGAGGCCTCATGCTCCCGCGGGGATGGCTTAAACCTGCCATCGGATCTCCGCAGCTCCCGCAGCGATGCGGGAGTCGGACATGAGGAATCAGCAGAGGGCATAGTAGCGCCATGAGGCGAGCCGGGAGTAGCTGCCGACGGGGGACCCGTCCAGCGAAGGGTCCGAAACTCGCATGGGGCGAAGGCCCGAACCGACACGACGGGTTCCGGCCCGAACTCTCGCCCTGCGGGTATGCCTCGCCAGAGGTAGCGCAAGGGCGGCGGGAAGCGGACAGCCGGGACTCGGAACGCGACCTGATGGAAGCGATCCTGGACGCGGAGAACGTGTCCGGGGCGTGGAAGCGGGTGAGGGCCAACAAGGGCGCGGCGGGGGTGGACGGAGTGTCCGTTGAGGACTTCCCCGGCCTCTTCCGCGAAGCTTGGCCCAGGCTGCGCGAGCGGCTGGCGGAGGGCTCGTACGAGCCCGCGCCGACGTTGCGCGCGGAGATAGGCAAGCCCGACGGGGGCAAGAGGCTGCTGGGGATCCCGACCGTATTGGACCGGGTGATACAGCAGGCGATCGTGAGGGTTCTGGGGCCGATATTGGATCCGGGCTTCAGCGAAAGCAGCTTCGGCTTCCGTCCCAATCGCTCGGCGCGCCATGCGGTCGAGCAAGTTGGCGACACCATAAAGTCGGGTCGGCGCGTGGCGGTGGACTTGGACCTGTCCAAGTTCTTCGACCGCGTCGATCATGATATATTGATGTCGAGCCTTGGGAGGAAGGTCCGCGACAGGCGCGTCCTGCGCTTGGTGGGCAAGTACCTCCGGGCGGGAGTCCAGGTCGACGGGCGCCTGCATGCGACGAGGGGGGGCGTGCCTCAGGGCGGTCCGCTTTCGCCGCTGCTGGCCAACGTGGTCCTGGACGAGCTCGACAAGGAGCTCGAATCGCGCGGCCATCGCTTCGCCCGCTACGCGGACGACTTCGTCGTACTCGTCAAGAGCCCTCGGGCTGGCGAGCGGGTGATGGCGAGCGTGAGGAAGTTCCTCGAGCGCAGGCTCAAGCTGAAGGTGAACGAGGGGAAGAGCCGCGTCGTGAAGGCGAGGGAACTGGAGTTCCTCGGCTTCGCCTTCGGAACCGGCGGGAAGATCGTGTGGAGCGAGAAGTCGCTTGGCGTGTTCAAGCGCCGGATACGCGAGTACACGTGCCGCAGCTGGAGCGTGTCCATGGAACGCCGCCTGCTCAAGCTCGCCCAGTACGTTCGCGGCTGGATGGGCTACTACGGCGTCAGCCGGACCTTCAAGGAGGCCAGGCGCCTGGACCACTGGATCCGGCGCCGCGTGCGCTGCTGCTACTGGAAGCAATGGAAGACGCACTCGAACCGGGTCAGGCAGCTCGTGTCCCTCGGGGTCGATCTGCGGACCGCGGTCAAGACCGCGGTGACCCGGCTGGGGCATTGGAAGATGTCCAAGACTCCAGGGGTGAGCCAAGCCCTGTCGAAAGGCTATCTCAAGGGACAAGGGGTTCCGTCCCTGGTGGAACTCTGGACCCGTGTTCACTATCCGGATACGTCCCGATAGCGTGTGGGAACCGCCCGGTGCGGATCCGCATGCCGGGTGGTGTGGGGGCCGCGGGAGTTAATGCCCGTGGCTACCCGATTTGGACCTATTCTTTTATTTGGTGAAAGGTGTCATTTTAGAAAGGATGCTTCAATCTCTCCTTTGGGTCATTCTTCTTTTTGTATCCATCTTCTCCCCAAATCATTGAGTCCATTTCTTGGCCCTCGACGATTCCGTAGTAGGATGCGATGAATCCGGTTGAGGCCATCGCAAGGAAGAATCCAACTAGAAAGTAATACTTGAAGTTTGGTGTCCCAAACTGAAGGAAGATAAAGAGAGTGAAAACCGTCGGAACGATGAGAATGAGAGCTGCGTAGTGAACACAGAAATACAGGTAAGCCTTCTTTCTGCTCTCTATGGAAAGCGTCGATTTTATGACTGAGAGCCGTTCCTTTCTCGGCTCGACAAATCTTTTCTGAAAATCGTGGACGAGGAGGAAGGTGAATCCTCTGAAGATGAAGTAGAGAACGGACAAACCGTAGATTACGAAGAAATCGAATCGTACGTACTTTTTGTACTCCTCGAGAAGGGGTTCTTCTTCGTTTTTGTTAGTCATTTTCTTTTCGTCCAACGCAGAGTCCTCACGCGGAGAGGGCGCAGCCCTCGGAGTTGTGAGCGACGACTTGATGGGGATTCTTCGTTTTTAGAGTTTGGTCGGACATGGAAGTTCGGGCCTCTTCATTATCTATTTTTTTGGATTCAGTCTTTGGCTGCCTTGGGATGGTTCGATCAATCATTCGTTGCAGGATAATCTTTTTTGAAAGGAACGTCGGTTGAGTGTCTTCGTCAAAAATCGATCCAATTAACCAGTGCAGGAACTCTTCTCTTTCGTGGGAACTAGATTTTGGATACGCTGCCGAATCGCTCATCTCTTAAATATCAATCTCTCCCCATCGTTGAGCTCATACGATGGAGGGATCGCGGAGCGATGCCGAAATTGTATGAAGCGACTTGTTATCTATCAAATTCTGTTTGTTTTTTCAGATATTTAATTCTCTCGCTTTTATCAAATTCGTATTCGAACCCGCCTCCTTGACTGTGCCATTTCGAATCCTTCCATTTTATTGAATTCCATTCTTTACTTTCGAGTAACTCCTCGAGAGCAACCATTGCTTCTGCTTCGTTCGGGACTTTTAGGGGTGCCGTTCGGAATGTACCGTTCTCACCGCAATAGTGGAGGTAGGCGATAGGATCTTCAGGAAGTCCAGCAATCACGTAGCCGTCCGCTAGGACAAAGAATATACCGCTGGATTCTACTAGTGGATACAAGGGCCAATCTCCATGATCCATAGTGTTCCACGGAAGGCCCAATCCACCGAACAGCGGCTGGCGAATTCCGTTTGGGCCAGGCAGGTATAAGATTCTGGATAACCAACCCAATCTTTCTCTTGCGGATTCGACTGCGAACAAATCGCCATTCTTACCAGAATCGGTCCACTCCTCTTTTAGTCTTTCTTTGGCTCCTTCTTCACCAAGCGCGATAAGCTCATTTGCTGATACGGCTAAAGCATAGCATGAGGGTTGATTTGGCAAGAGTGCTCGATCACCTCTAGCGGAACAAATCGCGATGCAAAATAGTAAAAAAGCCTGAAGTGTAGTTTTCATATTTCAGATAACGTCAAAGACTCACGATGTCGGCTTCGACTGGGGTTCCAAGTCTGTTGAGTTTGATTTTCATAGTATCGTTGAGAAAGGGGGGGNTGCCGACATTGTGAGCTCTGCCTGGTTATGACGATTTTTCATTCTTCATCCAAGCGACTCGGTCTTTCGCTTCTTTCTCTGCAATTTCTTCTGTTTCTGCGAAACACTGCGAATACTTTCCAATAGGTGCCCAGAATCCTTCTTCGACAAATTTCATGTCTTCGAATCCGTAGCTACCGTCGTCGCGTCGGAAGATCTCAATCTTACGAGTTTTATCGGAACCAAAGATACTTCGGACTACAGTATTCATTTCTTCATAACGTCGAGCTCAGACGCGGCGGCTTGCCGACGTTGTCTGAAGCGACTGGTTCGCTCCTCGTTCTTCTGAGTGTAGTGTGAAGTCTAATTCAAGGTTTAGCTCTCCAATCTTTTTAGAGAGATCGTTCGAAACAGAGAAGGTCGAACACTCGGTGAAAGCGTAAAATACATCCAGAGAAGCTCTCCATCCGTTGTCTTTGATTTTTTCAAAGGCTTTTTCCTTTCCTTCGAGGACTCCAATCCAAAATCTGATTTTTTCTTCGACTGAGTCATTGGTATCTGGAGAGAGACGTTTCCATCCACCCCAGTCGTAAAAAGTCGATCTTGCTAACGGTTTTTCTTCGCCACGTTTCCATGACCGTGACGGTTTGAGGTCCAGCAATTCAGATACAGTCGAAGGTTCAAGGTCGTTACCAAGAATAATGAGCGTGACTGACGAAACTATCTCTTCGTTTGTATCCATTATTTTAGCGAACGTCGAGTGCATACGCGGAGGCTAGCGCGGAGCGCTGGCCGGAGTTGTATGGCACGCCTTGTTCGCTCTGGTTTTTCTTTCGTAGTAAATGTCAAATTCGTCTTCAGACGTCACGGTGAATCCATGTCTTTGGTAGAAACCGTTCGATCTGCTAGATCTCAGTGCTCCGAGTCGAATCGGCAAACCGCTTTCTTCTGATCGATCTATTGCTTTTTCTATAGCTTTCGATCCGTATCCGAAGGACTGGTGATCTGGTGAAATGTACAAATGATCCAAGAGGAAGTGATCTTCTTTTTTGGACACAGCAATGAAACCAATCGTTTCGTCATTCTTCTTGATTATTTGCGTTTCATTGGGCCTGAAAGACCTACGGAATCTTTCTATGCTTCGGTCTCTGTCGAACCTACCGATCGCTTCGAGGCTTTCTTTCATCGCTTCGATACGCAACTCGACGAGTTCATCAAAGTTTTCCTCGGTAGCGGGTGTGTAAGTTAGATTCATTTTTCTTTAGCGAACGTCGAGGCCATACGCAGCGGCTTCAGACTATGCCTCCGCGTCTAGGTTGGTTGATTTCAAAATGATCGAAGTGAAAGAGGCGGGCGTTTACCGCTGTTGTATGAGCCGCCTGGTTGGACAAATCTGTCGTTTCTAAATGTCTTGGGGATTCCATATGAGTAACTCTTCGATTCTTTCTTTTTGGATGGTCGGATCAATCCTTCTTTTCGTCAGAACGGATCTTCAGAACCAACATTTATTTCATAATTATTGTTTTCTTCGTCGATCAAATGCCAGAGTCCTTCTTGGTGTAATGCTATCGGTCCACCGTTACTTTTCAGGAATTCATCGTCTTCAATGCTTCCACCGAGTCTTGATCGTTTCACTCGTTTCATCTTTCCACCGACGAAAACCGTAGTGAATAATTCCTTACGTCGGTTCTTTTCTGCTTTTTCGTCGGGTCTGAGTTTTCGCTTACGTCCCATCGATTTCTTTCTTCGTCCAACGCAGAGCTCAGGCGACAAGGCCTAAACTATCGTTTGGATTACTGGGGTGGTTGGTTTTCATGGGTTCGTAATGAAAGAGGCGAGCGTTTGCCGCAGTTGCCTGGAGCGACTTGTTCTACCTAATATTTTTTATCGTTCCTTTTCCTAAAACGAATTCTTTCCCATGGAGGTAGAATATCTTTTCGTAATCAATTGTTCCATTTTCGTGTAGCCGACAGTTCACATAGTATCCATATATTAAATCCTTTTTTAGCAGTCGTTGGTATTCTTCTTTTGTCTTTAGATCGTAGTGGGTGATGACTTTTCCGTCATTCTGTACGATGTTGTCGAACAGGCTGGGCTCTTGGTATGTGTGAGGGAATGCTTCGCTTTTTAGTTCCGATTCGAGGCATTTCCATTCTTCTGGAGTGTTGAGTTTGATTACTGCCCAAGCTGAAGAGATCACGCCAAGTATGACGATAGTGATAAGCAATGATCTTTTCATTTTTTTTGTAGAACG
>NZ_JACYFG010000014.1 GCF_014803405.1 Pelagicoccus enzymogenes | reverse complement strand
GTCCGCTACAACGAAGCCGCCATATACGACCTTCTCTTCGCGGCGAGCTCGGGCACGCTCAAAAGCTTCTTCGCCTCCGACCGCCGCTTCGGCGGCAAGGGCGGCTTCTTCGGCGTCCTGCACACCTGGGGGCAGCGTCTCCAGCTGCATCCGCACGTCCACTACGTCGTGGCGTGCGGCTCGCTGGCCGACGGCGTATGGCGCGACGGCAAGGGCAGCCTCTTCGACGTGAAGAAGCTCTCGAAGGTCTTCCGGGGAAAGTTCCTCAAAGCAGTCCAGAGACTCCACGCCAAAGGGAAGCTTACGCTTCCCCCCGGCTGGGGCCCCGGCAGGTTCCGCGGAGCGCTCAGGCTCTCCTCCCTGCGCCCATGGGTCGTCTACACCAAGGAGACCTACTGCGGCCCCGACAAGGTCGTCGAGTACGTCGGCAGGTACGCCCACAAGGTCGCCATATCCGAAGGGCGGATACGCGAGGTCGGCGAAGGGAGCGTAACCTTCGAATGGAAGGACTACCGCCAGGACGGCGCCAAGAAGCTCGCCACCGTCGCCGGAGGCGACTTCGTGAGGATGTTCGCCCAGCACGTGCTCCCCGCCGGCTTCCGGCGCATCAGGTACTACGGCTTCTGGAATCCCAAGGGCCTCGATCAGGCCCGCCAGTCGATCAAGCAGCAAGGGCTCGCTCTGGTCGATATGGTCAAAGCGTTGCTGGCGGTGGCGGCGAACATCGAGCTCCGCCACCAGGAGCATGGCGTACGCTGTCCCAGTTGCGGGGATCTCGCCTTCGAGGCCGAGACCCCAAGCTTCCACTCGCTGCTCGACCTTCTCGACAGCTCGTGAAACGCGAAACGCCCAGGTCCGCCTCAAGCTTAGCGACAGGACAAGCCCTGCCGCCTGGCAACGCATTTGACCGATCCCAATCAAGCTATGGATTTAACGGATATCCGGGCTTGCTGACTAAGTAGAAACCGCATATCGAAGATAGCAAATGAAGCCAGAAGCATCGTTCAGCCGCCCCGCTCGCCACCGGATACCGAAGCCCTCCGCCCCGATAAACCCATAAAGAAAACATCCTCGAACAAGACGTTGCACCCACTCCGCTTCGCTGCGTCGGGTGAACTTAACGTTCTGCAAATGATGAAAACAATTATCCTAGTATGCCTCGTCGTTTCATTGACGATCATCGGACATTCACAGACCCCAAAACTGGGCTTGGGCTTTTTCCTGTTCAAGGACGCGGAAACAGATGAAACCATAGATGAGATTTCGATTCAGTTTCCACACGAGCCAGACTACGCAATCGATCAAGGCGCATTGAAAAAGAACAAGGAAGAGAAAGGCATTTCGTACACCATTGTTCAGCATCCCGCAGGATACACTGAGATTGTCTTTATTTCCCATGATGCGAAGACATTCGTGATAAAATCAAAGAACTATGAAGACTCCGAATTGGTTATTACCCCAAAGGAATATTACACACTTTCTAAAGGTCCAAACTGGACACCAGAAACGATCAAGTTGAAGAAGAAAAGATGAAGCAGAACCAGACAGTCGATACAACTCGGGCCAAGCGCCCCGAGTTGTGGACGCAGCAAGGGCAAATCGACCCTATTTCTTTCTCAACGGGCCTTTAGGCCCTCGCGTATCACTTTGACGTTGTAGAAGAAATGAATAAAGAAGCCAGAATTCGAGATTTTGCTACGCAGTTCTTTGATCGGATGTGTAAGTGGGAGACCAACTGTGCGGACAGGATGGAATCAGTCGATGCTGGCGATCTCACAAACGACGAAGCCTGGAGGCTCATTCGAGTCGAAGCTAAAGAGATAGAAGAACAGTTTTGCACCGAAGGAGGCAGTGAACTAACTGGTGACGCCTTCTCGAATTTTCCACGGTACGACATCGAAAAGATTGAAAAAATCGATGAGGTTTCAGAGGGGGTGTACCGTTTGGTAACTACACGATTCCTACCGAAAATCTTAAGCGAGAAGTATCGATACGTAATTAAAGAGCAGAAAAACGAATCACTTCGATTTGCTAGTCGTGAATACTACTCGGAGTTTGAGGACACTTGGGAGATTCACCACTACTAGATAAGGAAGAAACTACAACCAGTCGTAGCAGGCAACGAGCGCAAGCGCTCGCCGCCTGTACTCTGCGTTGGCAGAAACAAAATGATCAAACTTCTGAGATACATCGCATTTCTCCTCGCAATTCTAAGCACTGGATGTGCTAACGAAGTCGAAAACCGCCTTTTCTACAACCTACCCCAAAACAAAAAGATCACTCTAATCACTAATCCAAAGATAGAACTGATCGGTATCGTATTTGAAGATAAGGCCACAGGGAAGAATCGAACGGCCTATTTGAAGAATTCGGTTCAGTTGAGAGAAAATGGATACGCAATGAGAGGTTTGGAGCATCGGTTCTACATTGGCGGCTCACCAGACAAGTACGACGACGAAAACCTACCATTCATATTCACCCGCATCTTCACCTTGCATGGAATCAGTGATGATCCTGTCGATCTGAACACATTCCTAGATGATCCAGAGTCTTATTCTGATGTATTCAAAAACTGAGAGAAAGAACTATGCCAACAAGGCGCTCGATACAACTCGGGCCAAGCGCCCGAGTTGCGGAAGCAGCAAGGACAAATCATGCCCTACTCTGTCACAACCATCAATCTAGGCCCTCGCGTATCAGCTTCACGTTAGCTAGAAAATAACCAACCAATGAAATACCTCCCAGTAATCGCGATCTGCATTTCAATTCTAAGCTTGGGAATTTCTTGGTATTCACTCTATCGGGATAAATCTCGTCTGACTATCAGAGCGAACATTTTCACCGACCAAAAGAGCAAGAAGGTTCTCGAAATTCGTGCCGTAAACGTGGGAAGACGCCCACTGTACATAAATTGGTTCGGGTTACGTCATGGAAAAGAAACCTCTCGAACTTCGATAGTTCCATACGAGTTCATCGACCTAAAAGAGCAACTTGAGTCGATGGAACACCACAAAGCCAAAGAGCCGTTTGTGAAATTGACCGAGGGAGAAATGTTTAGGCATTGCATCACGCGGGATGACGCATCGACTTTGTTCATGGCAGGAGTCGAAGAATTCGCTGAAAAAGTTTGGATTGAGGATGCCCTCGGCAAGCGTTTTTGCATTCCAGGCATCAAAAAAACACTGAAACAATTTTATAAACAATAGCTAACCAGTCGTGCCATACAACTCCGGCCAGCGCTCCGCGCTAGCCTCCGCGTATGCACTCAGCGTTCAGCAAATAATGAGAAAGAAGCGATTCAAGCATCACGTTCATATCTTCTGCCACATGTTTTGCGGTTGGCAGATCGTGAACGATCACAAGCGATTGCTTGAGATGCAAAGCGGAGAACTGAAGATCAACGTTCTTTCCGCCGAGTGCGCGCATAACGGCAACAGAATTGAACCGCTACTTATCGCCGAAACGATTCGGGACTGGTTTCTTGAGGATCTGAAAACTCAAAGAATAGAAAACAAAGATATAGAAAAAGCTGAATTGATCGTTGAATTCGAAGTATCCAAAGATTTGAAGAGTTCGAAGTCAGCACCGAACATTGAGCACAGATTCGAGTGCACAGGCATTCTTGAGACTGAAGATACTCGATATCTTGAAGAGTTCGAAAGCATCGATGGAAATCAAAGAATAAATCGAGCTGAACAAGTCAGCTCTCACAACTCCGGGGGCTGCGCCCCCTCCGCGTGAGGCTTCGGCGTTCTACAAAAAAAATGAAAAGATCATTGCTTATCACTATCGTCATACTTGGCGTGATCTCTTCAGCTTGGGCAGTAATCAAACTCAACACTCCAGAAGAATGGAAATGCCTCGAATCGGAACTAAAAAGCGAAGCATTCCCTCACACATACCAAGAGCCCAGCCTGTTCGACAACATCGTACAGAATGACGGAAAAGTCATCACCCACTACGATCTAAAGACAAAAGAAGAATACCAACGACTGCTAAAAAAGGATTTAATATATGGATACTATGTGAACTGTCGGCTACACGAAAATGGAACAATTGATTACGAAAAGATATTCTACCTCCATGGGAAAGAATTCGTTTTAGGAAAAGGAACGATAAAAAATATTAGGTAGAACAAGTCGCTCCAGGCAACTGCGGCAAACGCTCGCCTCTTTCATTACGAACCCATGAAAACCAACCACCCCAGTAATCCAAACGATAGTTTAGGCCTTGTCGCCTGAGCTCTGCGTTGG